>RHFA01000028.1 GCA_003724275.1 Thaumarchaeota archaeon S13 | reverse complement strand
ACGAGGAGGCCAGGCGGGCCAGGCGCGCGGCGCGGCCGGGAGGCGGCGGCGCGCCGGACCGCACGCGCTCAGGGGAGTCATACTCCTCGAGGCGGCCCAGGGCGAGCGCGCGCACGGGCGAGCGCGCGAGGGCCTCGCGCAGGAGGCGGACCCCCGCCTCGCCGCCCTCGCGAAAGTCCACAAACGTCGTCGTCCCGCCGCGCAGCATCGAGGCCGCCGAGCGGGCCATGTACCGCGCCAGCCTCGCGCGCGGCGTGGACCCCAGTATGCGCCGCTTGGCCCCGCGCACGGGGTGTATGCGGTCCGCCGCGGGCAGGCCCGCGCCGGCGTCCTTTGCGGCAGAGTCGCCAATGTGCGTGTGCGAGTTTACGAGGCCGGGGACCGCGAGGAGGCCCCCACAGTCCAGCGAGGCGCCGCGCGCGGCCGGCCCCACGGACGCAAACACGCCGCCGGCCATGCGGATCGTCACGCCGCGGCGGTGCGCCAGCGACGGGCCCACGAGCGCGTCGACGTTGCGCAGTATCATGGCGCCTCGTGGACGCGCTCGGCCGTGCCGCCCTTGCGAAGGCGGCGTATCTCGTCTAGCGAGCGCGTCGCCGCCGCGGCGGCTCCGCGCGCCGTGGTCCCGCGGCCAATGCCACAGTTGAGGCCCAGGCCCAGGCGGACCGACGAGGCGACAAGCTCGGAGGCGTCGCGCCGGACGGCCGCGGCGTCGCCGTCGGGGACGACCATAAAGTTGTCCCCGCCCATAAAGAAGGCCAGGCCGCCGCGGGCCAGGTAAAACCTCGCCATGTCCGCGTAGAGCGAGTATATCGAGGCGGAAATCTCGTACGGCGAGGACTCGCGCCGCCGCGCGCTCAGGCCGTCGACGTCCATGTGGAGGACAGTCGCCTCGCCGGCCCCGCCCTCGCACGCCTCGCCGCACGTGCGCGCCTCGCCGGCGGCAAGCGAGGCCGCGTGCGCGGCCCGGCTCGCCGCGAGCGGCCCGGCCGCACAGCCGACGGCCGCGCGCAAGTCGACCTCGCCGAACCGCGGCGCGACCTCGCCCATTGCCGCCTCGTGGGCCGGCATGTCCATGCCGTTTGTGAGCGCAAAGAGCTCGTCGGCCCTGTTCTGGAATACCAGCCCGCCGCGCTCCGAGAACGCGCCCTGCAATGTCGCATAGAGCGTAGCCTGCAGGGCCTGCAGGCGATGCTCGCGGTCGCTGCCGAGGCCCAGAGTCCACGGGCCATACCCCGCAATCCTGACCACGCAGACCTGCGAGCTCATGCCCTGGCCTCCCGCAGTGCCGCGTGCGAGGCGATCGCCGCGTCGACGGCGCGCTCGGCCGCGGGCCTGATCCGCGCATAGGCCTGCCTCTCGCGCATCGCCGGCCCCGTGATCCCAAGCGAGGCGGGCTTTGAGCGCGCGACGGATATCGCGAGGAGGGCCGAGGCCGTCGCGTGCGAGATGACCTCGTCGTGCTTTGTCTGGCCCTTTATGACGGCGCCGAGCGCGACTACGGCGTCGACGTCGTCTCGCGCGAGCAGCGCGTCGGCGACTGGAGGTATGTCAAACGTGCCAGAGACCGAGCACTCGAGTGCAATCTCGGCCCCGCGAGACCGCGCGCGCTCGCGCGCGACGGCGAGCATGCGCCCGGCTATCTCTGGATAGAACGAGGACGAGACGATGGCAATCCTCATGCGCCGTGCACCTCGGCATGCTCTAGGAGGTCGCCCGCGTCGACGAACGGGGCCGAGATCTCGCGCGACACCCTGCGCGCGCCGTCTGCCGTCAGCGCGAGGTGCGTCTGCGAGTCCATCATCTCGCATATCGCCGCGGCGGGCGGAAGGCCGGCGAGCTGCGCGAGATAGACGGACATCTCGGTGTGGCCACGCCTCCCCGAGAGGAGCGCGGCGTTGGCGATGAGCAGCGGGACGTGGCCGGGCGCGCGAAACTCGGCGGCAAACCTGCCGCGCGGATCGGCGCTGCCATAGAGGCGCGCAAACTCGCCTATGGTCCGCGCCCTGTCCGTGTCCGTGATTCCCGTGTATGTGCGGCGGTGGTTTACCGAGAGCGAGAACGACGGGCGGTCGCCGTACGGCGCGGCGTCCATGACGACGCCGAGCGCGTCGCCCTCGAGGGCCGAGCGCAGCATGTCGTGCATGTAGCGCAGGCCCAGGCGGCCGGCCATCCTCGCGTCAAGGGCGAGGCAGACGAGGCCTCCGGCGCGCGTGCGCATCGCCGCGACGTGGGCCGGCGTCACGAGGCCCGCGGCGGCGACCATGTCGACCTCGTCCTCGCGGCCCTCCGAGTCGTGCAGGAGTACAAACCCGCCCCCGCGCAGCGACTTGAGGGCGCCGGCAAGCTCCATTGCGCGCGCGCGGCGGGGCGCGGGTATTTCAAGCTTACCAGGATCTCGGTTATTACCACTATTTCGGTAGGCTGCGCGCAAGCGCGTACTTTGCGAGGACGTCAGTCTCGACGTTGACGGCGTCGCCGGCGGCGAGCGAGCCGAGGTTTGTGAGGCCCAGCGTGTGCGGGATGGCGTGCACGCGTATGCGCCTGCCGCGGCGCGCCGCGACGGTCATGCTGGCGCCGTTTATGGCGACCGAGCCGCGGACCGGCAGCTCGCGCGCGAGTCGGGCCGGCACGTCGATAGAGAGGACCGTCTCGTCGCCGCGCCGCACCGCAGAGGCGACTGTTCCCTGGCCGTCGACGTGGCCCAGGACAAAGTGCCCCTCGACGCGCGCGCCGGCCCTCATGCTGCGCTCGACGTTTAGCCTGTCCCCGCGCGCCACGCGGCCCAGCGACGTGAGGCGCGCCGTCTGGCCGATGACGTCAAAGGCGCATCGCCCGCCGGCCAGGCGGCGCGTCACCGTGAGGCAGACGCCGTCAAGGGCGACGCTCTGGCCGGCCCTGAGGCCGGCGGCGCGGCGGCCGAGCTCGACTGTGAGGCGCAGGGCCCTGCCGTCTCCCGCGCCGGCGGAGACCGAGGCCACCCTGGCCGTGCCCTCCACTATGCCCGTAAACATTGCGGGCCGAGTGGCGGGGGGCGCGTATAAAACCATTTGGGGGCGGAGGCGCGGGACGGCGCGCTCCCGCCTGGGCTAACGCGAGAAGCGAGGCCTTCTGGCGTCGGAGAACGTGTCGCCGCAGCGTGCCGTTACTAGAGGAACATCAGCCTTTGGCCTCTTTCTTTTCGCTCGCTTTGGTCTCTTCTTGTGCTTTAGTATGGCTCCCGACGCCGGGTTGCTTTTTGCGACTGTGATCATGTACATTTTGGGTTTTTCTTTTATGGCAGAATCTTTTATGATTTTTTCTGCGATATGTTTCCCAGAGCATAATTGAGACAGGGCACGGTTATAGTCTGGGCGCTTTCCTTTGAATTCAACTATTCCGACATAAAATAGATCGTCTTTTTCAAATGCAATATAGTCGTTTATTGGCCCATGCACATTTTTAGTCATTTTTATTTTATCGCAGTCTATTATCAAAGAATTTTTGCTTGTGTAGAATTTACAGCTTTTTGATGCACAAACGTTGCTGTCTTTGAGTGCAAACTGCTGCCAATGGCTAGAAAGTTGGATAATCATCATGGGTCAATAAATTGGTCAATTTTCACGTCTTTTGCGTACATCGACTCAGACACATTAATGAATTCATCCTGCCATATGCCCTCGTCAGCAGAATGGTTTAGTTCAAGAATAGAATAGCCCCCTTTGGTGTTTGGCTTAAACATGTATGGAGCTATATCACTATCGTTTATAAAATCATCATCGTCATATCCCAATTTGTTTCTTTCAGCAGAAGAAATTTTACTCATTCTGACAAACATGCTAAGCTGCTCAAGAAAGAACACGCCGTGGGTGATAATCATCACGCGGGTTCCTTTTTTAACAAATCTAACTATGTGCCTAGCAAGCTTGGTCTGGTTTTCAGGGTGAAGGTGAGCCTCTGGCTCTTCAAGGACAAGTATGTCATATCTAGGTACATGATTTTGAAGAATTTGCAATGG
Source organism: Thaumarchaeota archaeon S13 (assembly GCA_003724275.1). Lineage (GTDB taxonomy): Archaea > Thermoproteota > Nitrososphaeria > Nitrososphaerales > Nitrosopumilaceae > JAHRAL01. Next base: position 4,526 of record RHFA01000028.1, on the reverse strand, counting down.
GGCGGTTTCAGTTATTCCAGAGGAGGATCTATTCATTGGAATGTCCGTTCCAGAAGTTCTGTATATTAATTTTGGAAGGCCGGCTTTTGGTTTTGACATTACTATAGAGCCGCCAAACATGTCTTTAATCATAGCGTTGTTGCGATTAGATCTGGCAGACAGGCGAGCGTTTACATCAATCAGATGCGTGATAAAGTCTGATGTAACGCCCGAAAGCTGTTGAATTTTAAATGGTCGAGTTCCCGCATATTGGGCATTTTGCATTACACTAGATACAATTGTGTCATATGCAGACAATATGCCAGCACGGGCTGCGGGGAGATAGTATGAGTGAGGCTGATGATCTATATAATGCTGTTCGATTGTCAACGCAAGTGTCAAAAAGGCCTCTAGCCCAAGATTTTTGGTGTAACCAAGAATTTCCAGTGCGGTGGTTGCATATGAGTGAGGCAAGCTATGGAACGGATTAGAATCTGAATGCTTGTCTTGGCCGCCTTCATAAATTTGTATTTCACCGTCGTAATTTCTAAGCACATACGGCTTTGTCAATTTTTGTAGTTTCACTGTAGGATCTTTATCTTTATGCAATGTAGCACGCATAGTGGAGTTATATAGCATGTTTATACAAGATGATTTGGTGTTGAAACGAATCAAGTTTTTTGGATCAGTTCCGAAGTTGCTTTGAATTTTTTCAATAATTCTATGTTTCAGGGTGTTGCCAAGTAAAATATCCCGAGCCAAGCTTGAGCATTTAGATGGGATTGGTACAGGTTTAGCATTGTTAGAAGAGAGTGCAAGTTTTTCCATTACGGAGATAATTTTCTGAAAGGGTTTAGAACTAAGATGGGTATGGATTGCATGGGCAAGATCCCACGGGGTAGATCTGCGCCCGTAGGACGACAGCAACGAGTGGGCAAGCGTTGCCGCGTATGTCTTGCCAGAATTGTTTGGGCCCACAAAGATTGTAAGTGGTTTTATGGTAAATTTTCCTTCCGAGATTGGCCCAAAATTGGAAATAGACACATCTATACGTGCGTCAGGCTCCAGACGGGGCAATGCCCTACCTCTGAACATGCAGCGGGACAAGACAAGTAGTCCTTATTAAGTCACATGCTAATTTTGGAGGCTCGTGCTGTCCCGAAACCATGTCCGGAGCCGCCCCGGGCCCGAGGAGCCTCAAGACTTCCCCTCCCCGGGGCTCTCGAAGGAAGCCAGCCAGGACACGGTGTACTCCTCGCCGGTCTTTCGTCTGTGACGACCGTGGTCGCGCGCGCCTAGGCTAGCGCGAGAGGCGGGGCCTTCTGGCGTCGGAGAACGTGTCGCCGCAGCGTGCCGTTATAATCCTGCTGCGCTTGGAAGCCAGGGATGTCCTTTTGATGTGCCTAAGCAATATCTTTGACGCAGGATGCCTGGGAGCCACGATGATCAAGTAAATTTTGTAGTTTTTGATGCCAAGCTCCGACATAATTTTTGCCACGAGAGCCTCACCCGCCCTGAGCTGCGCAAGGGCGTGCTCAAGCCTGTACCCCCTGCCTTTGAGATCCACAACGGCCGCCTGCAAAATTCCGTCTTCCTCGAACACTAGGCAATCACTAGTCATTCCCAGGTACATATTGTCCGCATGAATCTTGTCACAATCAAGAATGACAGATTTTGGGCTGGAACAGAACACGCAGGTGTTGGAACGGCCGGCAGACCTACAGCGCTGAGTCACGTATTTCTTCCAATGCCTCGCAATTAGGGCAAGAGTCATTACAATTCGACTTTCTGTTCGACTTCCAGGTCTTCCTCGTACATGCACTCGATGGTGTGGATAAACTCGTCCTGCGAGATGCCGTCTGCCACAGAGTGCTCTATTTCACGTATCTCGTATCCCCCCTTTGGATCTGCCTTGAACGCGTACGTAGACACGTCGTCGTTGTCGAGAAAGTCACCTGGCGCGTATTTCATTTGTTTTCGCTGCCCGGGCGTGAGCCTGCTCATTTTCAAAAACAGGCTCATCTGCTCGAGAAAATGCACGCTGTGCGTGACCAGTATGGCATGCGTGCCGTCGTTGACAAGACGCATTATGTGCTTTGCCAGCTTTGTCTGGCTTTCCGGGTGAAGGTGGGCTTCTGGCTCCTCAAACACCAGCACGTCAGCGCGGGAAGACCCCGACTGGAAGAGCTGAAACGGTGCGGTTTCGGCGATTCCTGATGACGCGCGCCTGATCGGGATTTCCGTGCCGTTGAGTTTGTACGTTATCCGGGTTGGGGCAAAGCGCGGCTTTGACAGGACTAGGCGCCCGCCAAACATCTCCCCGACCGCGGTCTTGCCGTTTTTAGGGACAGGCGGCCTTTGCGCAGGAACGTTGTGGAAGAATGTCACAAAGTCCGACATTGTTCCCGTAATCCTCGCGTCTCTGTCGCGTTCGCCGTATTTTGTGCTGTTGACAATGTTCGAGAGCAGCATGTCATAGGTTGACAGTATCCCCGAGCGTCCAGCAGGCAGGTAATAGGATCTTGTGGGGCGAGAAAAATACGGCTGGCCAATTGTCATAAAGAGTGTCAATACTGCGCGCAGTCCAAGGTTTTCTGCCATGCCCAGTTTGTCAAGCACAAGGTCGACGCGATCGTTTACTGAAGAGTCGTGGTATCTGCTGTCCCGGATGCCGTTGCCGGGTTTGTGCTCATAGACTGCGATCTGGCCTGCGCGAGCCGCAAGGGCATATTGCGTTGCGGTGGGATCGAGCACTGCGGTGGGCGGGCTGCCCTTGCGCAGGGTGATGCTGGCGGCAACGCTGCCAGATATGCGGATTTTTGACGACCGGGCTCCCGTCCGAACCAGGCCGGCAAGGCCAATCCCAAAGTTGCCCTCGATCGTGGATGCCAGCTCGCGAGCAAAAAAGGCGCCCACCAGATCATACACCGGACCCGATAGTCGGGGCGGGATCCGCACGCGGCCAGAGCCGGCCGAGGCCGCCAGGGATTCCATGCCCGACACGAGGCGCCTAAACCCGGGCACTTTGTGCTGTTCGCTGACCAGGGACGCAAGGCTCCAGGGGCTTGCGCCTGCAGAGAGGCATGAGAGCACCGAGTGCGCAAGGAGAGCCGCGTACGTCTTGCCCGAGTTGTTTGGGCCAACAAGTATGGTCATGGGCGCTATCCTGAACGTCCCCTTCGAGATTGGGCCAAAGTTTGACACGCCTATCTCGAGCGGGGCGTCGGCCGCCACCCGCGCGCGGTTTCCGCCATGGGTCATGTGCCTCGGGCTGCCCTTCCGCCCTTATTAAATTAGGCCGGCGATCCGCGCCGTGCGAGCCATGCCGATCCGCGCCGGCTCTTTTGGCGCGCCGGGTTGCCATGGCCGGCATGGGGCGGGCATGGCAGTCACCGGAGACCCAGGCGCCTTTTTGCGGCGGCGCGCGCCTCAAGCCTCTTTTCCTCCTCGCGCGGGTCTGTGTAGCTGCGCCCAAGGATCTCTAGTTGAATGGCCTTCATGGCCTCGTCGATTTTAGCGATCTGCTCGCTGCTCATGAAGGAGATCTCTTTTATCGGCGGGGCCTCAAACCTCTCCAGCAGCCTAGAGGCAAGGGCGTCTATCTCTAGTATGTCAAGCAGCATGTGGCTCAAGAGATCCTGGTGCCCGGCAAGCAGGGATTCGATTGTGTGTGTTTTTGTGATTTTGGCGTGGGCATAGTCATGGCGGAGGGAATCGTACAGGTCAGCGCGGGATAGAAAGTCCGGCGTCACGGCCTCCTGGAGACCCAGCTTCTTGAATTTTTTGATAAAGTTGTCTATGTCGAGGATCATGTACTTGGAGTTGTGCGCATGGCTGGTGAACTGAAGGTAGCTGTCCAGGGTGTTGTCGCCGGTGCTTTTGGCCGCCTCTACAAATCCCGTATAGAGCATTAGGAGTGACATGCGCAGATCTCCCATCAGGGCGTATTCGCGGCCATGGATCTCCGGGTCAAGCTCGAAATCTATCCCAGAGTACCTTTTGGCAAAGGCGTCCCTGTCCAGGCTTTCGGGCATCTCGAATGTGAGCTTTGCTGGGTTCAAGTCTGCATTTTTTGGCTTGTGGCGCCTGTGTGAGACTGTCCGGTATGCGGCATCTTCAAACATCAAGACTGCTCGCGCGTAGTGCACAAAAGAGTCCAGTCCATGCGCGTCTATCTCGCCTGCAAAGTCTCCAAGGGTTATTCCCTGGTGTGCCAGCTTGTCTCGAAGGAGCTTTAAAGAGCCCGCAATCTTGTGATTCTTGATTATCAGGTCCAGGCCAGCAGTTTTTTCGACGGCCAGGTCTTTTTTTATTTTGGTGTAGTGGCTGTAGATTGCCTGAAAGTTCCATAGCTCGAGAACCAAGTGGCGTACAGAGAGCAAGAGGCGCAATGATCTCAGAGCCGGCGAGTACAGGGCCGACATGTGGTGCGCGTCATGCAGTTGCAGGTTTTGCGGCAGGCCATGCAGGTCATATATATCACAGAGCCAGTAGCGCACCTGGGCGTTAGACTCGTACACCGCAGCATATATGGCGTCATAGTCTAG
>RHFA01000053.1 GCA_003724275.1 Thaumarchaeota archaeon S13 | reverse complement strand
AACATGACGGAAAACTCGCTGGCGACGTCGGTCACCGAGGGGATACCGGTCATCGTGTTCCTCATAAACAACTACCTGCTGGGCATGGTCGCGCAGTGGCAGCGCACGTTCTACGAGCGGCGCATGATAGGCGTCGACCAAAAAGAGTGCCCCGACTATGTGCGCCTCGCGCAGGCCTATGGGGCCGAGGGCGTGCGCGCAGAGTCCCTCGAGGAGATCGGCTCGGCGGTCCGGACGGCGATCTCCAGCGAGGTCGCCACGGTGATAGACATACCCATAAACCCAGAGGAGGACGTGCTCCCGTTCGTGGCGCCTGGGACGCCGCTGCGGGACATGATCCTCCCCTCGTGAGGCGGTGCGCATGGCGATACTGTCCATAAAGGTCGAGAACAGGCCGGGGATACTCTGGAAGGTGACGCACCTGTTCAGGTCGCGCAACTTTAACATCGAGAGCATCTCCGTCGGGCCCACCGAGGATCCCGAGTTTTCGCGCATGACAATATCGGTTCGCGGCCAGGACGAGAGGCAGGTCGCGCAGATGATAAAGCAGCTCAACAAGCTCATCGACACCGTCGAGGTCACGCTGCTAGACGAGCACAAGACGGTGTACCGCGAGCTTGCGATATTCAAGATACGCCTGAGCGGCGCGCAGGACAGCATGGAGGTCAACAAGCTCGCCGGCGCGTACGGCGGCAAGGTCCACGACGTGAGGCGCGACTCGATCATGGTCGAGCTCACCGCGACGCCGGACCAGATATCTGCCTTTGAGGAGCTCGCCAGGCCGTTTGGCATTATCGAGGTCGCGCGCACGGGGATGGCGGCGCTGCAGAGGGCCGGCGCGTGAGGCGCGCCGCGCGGGCGTGATCGGAATGTACGGCATATCGCTTGTCGCCGGCGACGGGATTGGCCCCGAGCTCGCCGACGCCGCCGAGGCGGCCCTCGGCGCGGCGTGCTCGGCGGCCGGCGTGGGCATGCGGGTGACGCGCGTGGCAGCCGGCGACGCGGCCCTCGAAGCCGAGGGCGCCGCGCTGCCGGCGCGCTCGCTGGAGGCGATCCGCGCCTCTGATGCGTGCCTCAAGGCGCCAGTGGGCGAGAGCGCGCGCGACGTGATTGTGTTCTTGAGGCGCGAGCTAGACCTGTACGCAAACATACGGCCCGCAAGGTCGTATCCGGGCATGCCTGCCCTGCGCGAGGACATTGACCTCGTCATCGTGCGCGAGAACACCGAGGACGTCTATACGGGCGGCGAGGTCGACCTCGGCGACGCCGGCGTCGCGCTGCGCACGGTCTCCTCGGCGGCGTCCGAGAGGATAGCGCGCTGCGCGTTTGAGGAGGCCAGGGCGCGCGGCGGCAGGCGCCGCGTGACGTGCGTGCACAAGTCCAACGTCATGCGCGTGACGGACGGGATATTCTCGCGCGCGTGCGCGCGCGTGGCCTCAGGGTACGGCGACGTCGAGTTTGACGAGATGTACGTCGACGCATGCGCGATGAACCTGGTGCGCGAGCCCCAAAAGTTTGACGTCATTGTCACGACAAACATGTTTGGCGACATACTCTCCGACGAGTCGGCACAGGTCGCCGGGGGCCTCGGCATGGCGCCGGCGGCCAACATTGGCGACTCGGCGGCGCTGTTCGAGCCTGTCCACGGCGCGGCGTTTGACATTGCGGGCACGCGCTCGGCCAACCCGTCGTCGATCATCCTCTCGGCGTGCATGATGCTGGACTGGCTTGCGCGCACCAGGCGCGACGCGCGCTGCGCCGAGGCCTCCTCGCGCCTCTCTTCGGCGGTCCGGTCCATGGTCGCCTCGGGGGCCAGGACGCGTGACGTCGGGGGGAGCCTCTCGACGTCCGAGTTTGCCGACGGCGTCGCCTCGAGGGCCGCCTAGGGCGAGAGCCTGTCGGGGTCGCGCGGGTAGAGGACCGCCTCCCTGACGTTGTCGAGGCCGGCGGCGAGGGCGACGAGCCTGTCCAGGCCCATCCCCCACCCAGAGTGCGGCGGCATTCCCCACGAGAACGACTCTAGGTGCGGCCCAAAGCCCGCGGGATCCAGGCCCTGCTCGCGCAGGCGCTCGCGCAGGACGTCGGGGTCGTGCAGCCTCGTGCCGCCCGAGGAGAGCTCTAGGTGGCCATGCTGCAGGTCAAACGAGTGCGACGTGGCGGGGTCGTCGCCTCGCGGCATGATGTAGAACGGCTTTAGCGCAGTCGGCCAGCCGGTCAAAAAGTAAAAGCCGGGGTGCGCCTCGCCAATGACCCTTAGGTGCGAGTCGAGGAGGTCGTCTCCGTGGCTGATGTCGTGGCCGGCGGCGCGAAGCTCGTCGACGGCCTGCGCGTACGTCACGCGCTCAAATGGCCTTGACGGCGCGCCAATCCCGCCCTCGACGGATCCAGAGACGTCAGCGCACGCCGTGGCGACGAGGTCCTCCAGGACCCCCATGACGTCCTCGTCGTCCATGAACGCCGCCTCTATGTCCACGCTCGTGAACTCGCTGAGGTGCCTGCCCGTGTGCGACTTTTCGGCGCGGTAAAAGTTTGCAATCTCGTACACGCTTCCCATGCCCATCGTCATCTGCTCCTTGTAGAGCTGCGGGCTCTGCGCGAGGTATGCCGTGCGCCCAAAGTACTCTAGCGAGAACAGGTTTGCGCCGCCCTCGCTCGCGCTGCCGATTATCTTTGGCGTCGTGATCTCTGTAAAGCCCAGGCGCGCAAGCGACGACCTGAGCGAGGAGAGGACGGCGGCGCGAAGGCGGAATATGGATGCGGTTTTCGCGCTGCGCAGGTCGAGTGCCCGCGCGTTGAGGCGCGCGTCGATGCCGCTCTCGAGGCGGCCTATGGGGTCTATGGGGAGCATCTGCGCGGCGCGCGCTAGGACGGCTACCTCCTCGGCGGCGATCTCATAGTCTAGGCCGCGCGCCCGCGTCTCCTGCACGACGCCGGTAACGCGCACGGCGCTCTGCCTCGGTATCGCCGAGGCCTCGCCTGCGAGGTCGCCCCTGGCCACGGCCTGCGCGACGCCCGTGTGGTCGCGGACCGTCAAAAAGGCTACCTTGCCCATCGCGCGGCTGTCCTCGACCCAGCCGGCTATGCCAACGCGCTCGCCGATCATGCCTGCCCCCACCGCCGAGACCGTGTGCGTCCGCCCGTAGCCCATAGCCGCGCGCGGCGCCGGCGGCGCGCTGTTATCAAGATTTCGCGCCCCCGCCGCGCCGGGCCGCCGCGGGGCACGCCCGCGGGAGCAGGGCAGGCCAGCGGGCAGGGGCTGCGGCCGCGCTAGCCGCCGGCGGCGCCCCGTCACCCGGACCTTGCGCCGCCGCGCCCCGCGGGCCGAATGTCGACGTCGGCAAAGTCGGCCCGCTCGCACGAGCAGCGAACCTCTAGCGTGTCCGAGACGTTGGGGCTCACGTCAGGCCCCTCGACGAACCTGCGTATGGGAAAGCCGCCGTCGACCCTGAGCGTGAGCGCAAACTCCCGCGGCGAGGAGCGCCTGACCGAGGCCGAGTGTATGGCGCGCCTCTGCATGCGCGACCCATAGTCGGTCACGCCGCCGCGCAGCGCGCGCAGGCGGCCCAGGGCCTCGTCGCCTATGTCCTCTTCTGCGCGCACGGACAGCGACGCCGTGAGGACAAAGCGCGGCGCGGCCCCTGGAGGTGAGCGCATGGCACGCGCGCCGATGACAGTCACGCCGCCAAGGTCGGCGCGCCGCGGCAGCCGCGCTTCCCTCCTCGACGGGCACGAGAGCCTCGCAAAGAACGGCCTCCCCCTCCCGCTGACCGTGCCGCCGCGCTCCTCGGTTCCGCACCACGTGAACCGCGCCTGCCGCGCGCCAAACGCGCCGCACAAAAACTCGGCTAGCCTCCCCTCGACGCTGCACGTGCCAGATATGCCGCGCCGCCCGCACGCCACGCAGCCCCTCCCGCCGCACGACTCGCACCTGCCCTGCCTCTGCGGGAGCCCGCGCGACTCCTTTGTGTACCTTGCGGCGACGTGCACGGGGCGCGTCTCTATGCTGACCGCGCCGTCCCTGAGGTCGACCTTTAGCGTCATGTCCGGCGAGGACGCCTCTGCCCTCGCGCGCGTCCGGCGCGCAAACATTCGCGAGAGCGTGCGCGTCACGTCGGACTTTATGCCCGGCGTGCCGCGCAGGCCGTGCCTTGAGCGCATAGAGTCGTCGGCGTCAAGGACCGACGGCCTCAGCGTCGCGCCGACGAGAAACGTCGCAAACTCTGTCGCGCCGGCGAGGCGGACCATCTCGTCACAGTGCTCGCCGAGGCGCGCAAAGAGGCCGCGGCAAACGGCGCACCGTGCAGGCTCGGCGTATCCGCCCTCCCTGCGCAGCCTCCTGCCGAGGATGCCCGCGTCGGAGGCGCCGGCGCGAACCATGAACGCGCGGCCCATGCAGTGGTCGCAGAGGTCCTCGCCTGCGCGCATCGCGGCGGCCTCGCCGGCGAGGCCCGAGGCCCCGCCGCCGCGCCTATGGGGCCGGCGGGCCGGCCGAGGCGATGTCGCCAAAGTCGTCGCCAAACTTTGCAAAATTGTCCGCAAACATGCGCGCCAGGCGGGCCGCCGTGGCGTCATACGCGGCCCCGTCGGCCCAGCCGGCCCTGGGGTCGAGGACCCCCTCGGGCACGCCGGGGCAGCCCTCGGGCACGTCCAGGTTGAACGTGTCATTGTGCGCGTACGGCGCGTGGTCCAGCGTGCCCCCGACTGCCGCGGCGACCATGGCGCGGCTGTGAGATATCGAGATGCGCCTCCCCGTGCCGTACGGCCCGCCCGTCCAGCCCGTGTTTATGAGGTAGACTGACGTGCCGTGCGCGTCAATCCTCTCGCCTAGCATGCGCGCATACTCGGCGGCGGGACGCGGCATGAACGGCGCGCCAAAGCACTCTGAAAAGACGGCCTTTGGCTCCTTTATCCCGCGCTCCGTGCCGGCGAGCTTGCTCGTGTACCCCGACATAAAGTGGTACATTGCGCCCTCGCGCGTGAGGCGCGAGACGGGGGGCAGGACGCCCATAGCGTCAGTGGTGAGGAACACTATGGTGCTCGCATGCCCGCCCACGCTAGGCGAGACGGCGCCGGGGATATAGTCGAGCGGGTACGCCACGCGCGTGTTCTCCGTGAGGCTGCCGTCGTCAAAGTCCGGCTCGCGCGTCTCAGAGTCTAGCACGACGTTCTCGAGGACAGAGCCGGGCCTTATCGCGCCCCATATCTGCGGCTCGGCCTCGCGCCGGAGGTTTATGCACTTTGCATAGCATCCGCCCTCCATGTTGAACGTGCCGCTCTCGGACCACCCGTGCTCGTCGTCGCCGATCAGCCTGCGCGCGGGATCCGCCGAGAGCGTCGTCTTGCCCGTGCCGGAGAGGCCGAAAAAGAGCGCGGTCTTGCCGTCTGCGCCAATGTTCGCCGAGCAGTGCATGGGCAGGACGCCCCTGCCGGGCAGGACGTGGTTCATAACCGAAAAGAGGGCCTTTTTCATCTCGCCGGCATAGCGCGTGCCGCCGATCAGGACAAGGCCCTGGCCTATGCCGATGAGTATGAAGGCCTCCGAGCGCGTGCCGTCCCTATCGGGGACGGCCTCAAAGTCGTTGAGGCACATGACGGTGAACTCGGGAACGTGCGAGGCGAGCTCTGCGGCCGTCGGCCTGATGAAGAGCTGCCGCGCAAAGAGGCTCTGCCACGCGTGGTCATTGACCACCCGGATCGCCATGCGCGTCTGCGGGTCGGCCCCGACAAACCCGTCAAAGACGTACGCCTCCCTGCCGTCGAGGCTGCGCCTCATGCGCTCGGCCAGGGCCTCAAACCTAGCAGGCTCAAAGGCGCGGTTGACCTCGCCCCAGTCGACGGTGTCCCGCGTGAGCCCGTCGTCTATGATAAATCGGTCTGACGGCGATCGGCCCGTGTACTTGCCCGTCCTCACGGCGAGGGCCCCCGTCGAGGAGACGACTCCCTCGCCGGCATTGACGGCTATGGCCGTGATCTCGGACGGGTCGAGGTTTCGGCGCACGCGCGAGGGCCGGAGGCCAAACGAGCGAATCTGTGCGGCAAAGTCAGCCGCCCCCGTCTCAGAGGCCAGTACCGCCCACGCCTGACACAGGTCCTGTGGCCATGATGTGCTGCGCGCGGGGCCAAAAAAATCCCTTTTATCTCTTTTCAGGCTCGCGGGCCGCACGAAGCTATTTATCTCAAGGGGGCCGCGCGTGGCGCCACGATGCCCATAAACAGGGAGGCCGTGGAGGCCCGCCGGCGCGCCTCAGAGGCGAGACCCGACTTTGTGAGGCCGGAGAGCTGGAGGTACGTGCGCCTCGAGACGTCCTGGCGCAAGCCCAAGGGCGTCGACAACCACCAGCGCAAGCAGCTCAGCCGCGGGAGGCCGGGCCTCGTCAAGGTGGGCCACGGCGGGCCGGCGGCCTCGCGGGGCCTGCACCCATCAGGATATACGGACAACCTTGTCCACAACATCGCCGACCTCGGCCCGCTTGACCCAAAGAGGGACGGCGTTCGCATAGGCCACGGCGTGGGCAGGCGAAAGCGACTCGCCATAGTCTCGCGGGCCGCGGACCTGGGCCTCAAGGTGTTCAACGCAAGGGTGGAGAGGGCTGCCGGTAAATCTTAGTGCCAAAAAGCGCCTCGCCGCGCGCGTGACCGGCGTCGGCATCGGCCGCATACGCTTTGACACAGAAAAGCTCGACAGGGTCGAGGACGCGATCACGCGCGCCGAGATACGCGCGCTGATCACGGCAAACACGATCAGGGTCGTTCCCGCGCGCGGGACGTCGCACGGGCGCGCCGACCAAAAGCGCGCGCAGCGCAAAAAGCGCGGCACGACGGCCGGCTCAAAGCGCGGCCGGCAGGGCGCGCGAGTCGGCAAAAAGGAAAACCATGTCGCCAGGGTCCGCGCGCTGCGCAGGCTCCTAAAGATAGCAAAGGACCGCAAGGAGATATCCAACGCCGAGTTTTGGCGCCTCTACGGGAGGGTCGGCGGCAACCTTGTGAGAAACAAGGCGCACCTGCGGTCGCTCATCGCCGAGTCGACGGCCTCCTAGGACGTCCCCAAGAGTGCCTCACTCCGCCAAACCCGGAAATCTTGCCTCGCCTCACGTGCACGCCCTCGGACTCTAGCATCGCCTCCTTTATGTGCCCGCCGTGCGCATACCCGCCGAGCGTCCCGTCCGAGCGCACGACCCTGTGGCACGGGACAATGCCTGGCCACGGGTTTGTCGCCATCATCCTGCCGACTGCCCTCTGGCCGCCGGGAATTCCCGCCGCGCGCGCAAGGTCGGCATACGTTGTTACCTCTCCGGGCCCGACTCTCATCAGCTCGCGATAGACCCTCGCGCGCGCGTCGCCGCGCGCGCCGCCCCCTCCGCTCAAAGGCGCACGACCTCCATGCCGGCCTCCTCGAGGAGCCCGAGTATCCTGGCCTTGTGCGGCCCCATGCCTGACGCGTCAACGAGGGCCGCGCGCGCGCCGCGGTTCCTGTCGAGTATGTGGCCCATCATCGCCGCGTCGACTGCGCCCAGCGCGCGCCGCGGCACGATCGTTCCCGGCGCAAACTCGCCGGTGGCCGCCTCGCGCGTGAACTTTTCGGGATAGTGGCCCCCGCCAAAGCAGACGGCCTCTGGGCTAGCAGGGCCGCCCTCGAGCAGCGCGCCGCGCAGCGTCTCGGCGACGCGCGCGCACAGGGCCCCATCGCGCCACTGGGCCTCGCCCGTCCCGACCTCGACAAAGGCCGACGGCGCGCGCAGGGCCGTGGGCCCGTGGTGCGTCGCCTCGAGCGTCAGGTCAAACCCGGCAAACTCTGACCTGCGCTCCCAGAGCGCGCGGATGTGCCTCTTTATGAGCTGCGCGTGGGGCACGGCGACCTCCGAGTCTCGCCCGCCGGCCTGCGCCTCGCCAAAGTTGCCCGTGCTGTGGCACGTCAGCGCGAGCCTCCCAGAGGCCGCCGCGTGCCTAGAGAGGAAGGCAATCCCGCCATACCTGCCCTCCGGGCCAGCCTCGAGGGAGTCGGCCCCTATGGCCGGCCCAGGTATGCACATGAGGGCAAACCCCCCGCAGTCGCGCGGCCCGCCCACGGCGGCCGGGCGGCCCCCGAGGGCCGTGGCCATGTTCACGCCGGCGGGGTCGTCCATGCCGGCCACGAGGAGGTCCACGGGACAAAAGATATAAGGGCACAATATTAACGTGCGCGCGTCAATGAACCCAAGACAGACGCTCAAGAACATGGCCAACACCGTCAAGATGGCGAAAAAGTCCGACCGCGACGACTATATGCAGCACCTCCGCCTGGCCCTCCTGGGCATAGGCTGCGTGGGCACGATCGGCTTTATCATCCAGTTCGTCTTTTCGGTGATCACGTATGGAAGGTAGCGCCGCAGCCCAAGAGGTGACCGGAGAGCCCGCCGCCGGCGAGCCAGCCCCGGCCGCCGGCCTTGCGACCGAGCCCGCCGCCCCGGAGGTGGCCACCGAGCCGGCCTCCGACGAGCCGGCCCCTGCGGCCGACCTTGCCGACGAGCCGGCCCCTGCGGCCGACCTTGCCGACGAGCCGGCCCCTGCGGCCGACCTTGCCGACGAGCC
>RHFA01000038.1 GCA_003724275.1 Thaumarchaeota archaeon S13 | reverse complement strand
CCCTGCGGACCCGGCGTCCGCTTGTGAGGGCACGTTTGCCCGCCTAGCGGCTGCCTGTCCCCATCACGGGCGCGGCAGGGCGCGCGAACCGATGCCCGTGGCCGCCGGCGGCGGCCTGCCCTGGGGGAGGGCCTGCCCATGGCGGCACAGGCGCGGTCCAAGGTTAATTAATGCGGGCTCGCGCGCCGCGGCGTGCGCGCCGCGATCCTCGTCTTTCCCGGAAGCAACTGCGATCGCGACGTGCAGCACGTCCTCTCTGACGTCCTGGGGTTTTGCGTCGAGCGCGTCTGGCACGAGCGCGGCGTGCCGAGCGGCACGGACGCCGTCATCCTGCCGGGGGGGTTTTCGTACGGCGACAGGCTCAGGGCCGGCGCGATAGCCGCGCACAGCCCCGCGGTCCGCGACGTAGCCGAGCTGGCCAAGAGCGGCACGCCCATACTCGGCATCTGCAACGGGTTTCAGATACTCGTCGAGGCAGGCCTGCTGCCCGGCGCGCTCCTGCGCAACGACGGCCTCTCGTTCATCTGCCGCTGGACCGGCGTCACCGTCGAGAGCCCGGACACGCCGTTCACTAGGCTGCTCTCGAGGGGCGAGGAGATACCGATACCGGTCGCAAACGGCGAGGGCCGCTACTATGCCGACGCCGAGACGCTGCGCGGACTGGAGCGCAACTCGCAGGTCGTCTTTCGGTACTCTGAGGACGTCAACGGCTCGACGGCGCGGATCGCCGGCGTGTGCAGCAGGGGCCGCAACGTCGTGGGCATGATGCCTCACCCCGAGAGGGCCTCCGAGCCCGAGACTGACCGCCACGGCGGCGGCGCGGCGTCGGCGATATTCCGGTCGCTCCTTGCCGGCGCGGGGGCCGCGGCATGACGGGCCTCTCGGGGCAGGAGATGGCCGCGCTGCGCCGCGGCCTGGGACGCGACCCGAGCGCCGCCGAGGAGGGCATCGTTGCCGCCGAGTGGTCTGAGCACTGCTCGTACAAGTCGTCTCGCGCGCACCTCTCGATGCTGCCGCGCGAGGGCGCGCACGCCATAGCCGACGCGCAGTACGACTCGGGCGTCCTTGACGTCGGGGGCGGATATGTCGTGACGGTCCACATCGAGAGCCACAACCACCCGTCGGCCGTCGAGCCGTACGGCGGCGCGGCGACCGGCGTCGGCGGCGTCATCCGCGACATACTCTCGGCGGGAACGCGCCCCGTGGCGATACTCGACGGCCTGCGCTTTGGCGACATCGAGTCCGACGCGCACGCGCGGTGGCTCCTCAGGCGCGCCGTCGCGGGGATTGCAGACTATGGCAACTGCATCGGCGTGCCCACCGTCGGCGGCGAGGCCGGCTTTGAGCCGTGCTATGCCGGATATGCCATCGTCGACGTTGCCGCCGTGGGCTTTGGCCTGCGCGAGCGCCTCATAAAAAACCGCGCGTCTGTGGGCGACGCGGTCATGCTAGTCGGCGGCTCGACGGGGCGCGACGGCATTGGAGGGTCGCAGTTTGCCTCTGATGCCCTCGAGGGCGAGGACCGCTCGGCCGTGCAGATACCAGACCCGCTCATGGAAAAGCTCGTCATCGAGGCGATACTAGAGGCGCGCGACGCCGGCATACTGCGCGCGCTCAAGGACCTCGGCGGCGGCGGCCTCTCGTGCGCTACGGCCGAGACGGCCGACTCGCTAGGAGTCGGAATCTCTGTTGACACCGGCGGAGTCCACGTCCGCGAGGGTGGCCTCGGCGCGCGCGAGATAATGACGTCCGAGTCGCAGGAGCGCATGATGGCCATAGTCGCGCCGGGCGACGCCGGCAGGCTCGAGGAGATATGCGCCAGGCTCGGCGTGCCCTGCTCGCGGATCGGGGCCGTGAGCGCCGGAGGCGAGCTGCGCGTGTCGCACCGCGGCTCGGAGGTCGCGCGCGAGCCGGCCCATGGCGGCCGCGAAGGGCTCTCCTCGGCCCTCCTCTCGCTGCTCTCCTCGCCCAACATTGCCTCGCGCGCGTGGATATACGGCCAGTACGACCACGAGGTCGGCATACGCACCGTCGTGCGGCCCGGCGGCGACGCGGCCCTGCTGCGACTGGACAACGGCAGGTACCTCTCGCTCACGATGGACGGCAACCCAGCGCACTGCTACGCGTCTCCGCGCGAGGGCGCGGCGGGCTGCTTTGAGGAGGCGTGCCGCAACACGGCGTGCGTCGGCGCGCGCCCCATAGGCATGGTCGACCACCTGCAGTTCGGAAGCCCCGAGGACGCCGGCGTGTTCTGGACGTTCCTAGAGTCGCTGCGAGGGATATCAGGGTACGCCAGGGAGATGGGCATACCGTGCGTCGGCGGCAAGGTGAGCTTTTACAACGAGGCGGCCTCCGGCCCCATATGGCCCACGCCCGTCATTGGCGTCGTCGGCCTCGCCGACCGCATGCCGCCGGCGCGCGGGCCGGCCGCCGGCGACGCGCTCATCGCCGTCGGCGTGACGCGAGACGAGCTCGGGGCCTCAGAGTACCACTCTAGGGTCCACTCTACGCTTGCCGGCGCCGTGCCGCGCGTCCGCGCCGACGAGTCGCGCGCGGGCATGGAGGCGGTCCTTGCGATCCACGGCGAGGGCCTCGCGAGGGCCGCGCACGACTGCTCGCGCGGCGGCCTCGCCGTCGCAGTCGCCGAGGTCTGCATTGGGGCCTCCTCGGGATGCCGGAGGGCCACTCTAGGTATGTCGTGGCGGTCCGCGAGGCCGACGCGGGCCGCGCGCTGGCGCTGGCGTCTGGCGCCGGCGCCGCGTGCGCGCGCATTGGCGGGCTCGGCGGCGGGGATATCCTGTTTTCGCGCGGCGGCTCGCCCGTGGCGTCCGCCGGCCTCGCCGAGGCGTCAGGCGCGTGGCATGGATCGCTGGAGGCGGCGGCTAGTGGTTAGGGAGAACTGTGGCGTCGTGGGGATATTTGCGCGCGGCGAGGGCGACAATGTCGTGCCCATGGCCATCGACGCGCTGCGGGCCCTGCAGCACAGGGGCCAGGAGGCGTGGGGGATTGCAGTGCCGGGCAAGGCGCCCGTGAGGCGCCTGGGCCTCG
The DNA here is from genome assembly GCA_003724275.1 of Thaumarchaeota archaeon S13. GTDB lineage: Archaea > Thermoproteota > Nitrososphaeria > Nitrososphaerales > Nitrosopumilaceae > JAHRAL01. Next base: position 9,161 of record RHFA01000038.1, on the reverse strand, counting down.
TCTCGGCGGCCGCCGCCGAGTTTGAGGAGATATCGGAGCACTTTGCCTCAAGCGCGGCGATCGGCCACGTGCGCTACTCGACGGTGGGCCGCAGCAGCCTCGAGAACGCGCAGCCGCTCAAGGTCGCCGACCTGTGCGTCGCGCACAATGGCACGATCGCAAACGCGCCCGAGCTCGCCGAGATGGCCGGCGGCTGCACGTTCACGCCGCAGACCGCAAGCGACACGCTCGTCGCCGCGCAGCGCCTCGTCGCGCTGATGTCAAGGGGCAGAAACCTCTCAAGCGCGCTCTCTGTCCTAAAGGACGAGATGGTCGGCTCGTACTGCTTTGCGTTCCTCGCCGGCGACGGGGCCGTCTATGCGGCCCGCGACCCGCGCGGGTTTCGGCCCATGGTCATGGGCTCAAAGGACGGCGGGAGGGTCTGGATCGTCGCCTCCGAGTCCGCGGCCCTCTCGGCCGTCGGCGCGTCCCTAGAGCGCGACGTGAGGCCAGGCGAGATTGTCCGCCTCTCGGCCTCTGGCCTCGAGTCCGAGGCGTTCGCCGACGGCATGGCTCCGGCGCACTGCTCCTTTGAGTTTACCTACTTTGCGCACCCGACTAGCACGATGGAGGGCAAGAGCGTCTACCTCGCGCGCAAGGCAATTGGCGCGCACCTGGCCAAAAAGTTCCCGCTGCGCGACGCCGACCTTGTCATACCCGTGCCAGACTCGGCGCGGCCCGCGGCCCTGGGCTATGCGCAGGAGCTCGGCATACCCTTTGACGAGGGCCTCATAAAGGACCGCTACAGCAAAAAGGGCCCGCTGCGCAGCTTTATCGAGCCGCACCAGGACGACCGCGTCGAGATAAACAGGTGGATAATACCCATACGCCAGATAGTCGAGGGCAGGCACGTCGTGGTCATAGACGACAGCCTCGTGCGCGGGACGAGCTCGCGCGCGATCGTCGGCGCGCTGCGCGACGCCGGCGCGCGCCGCATAAGCATGCTCATCACGTACCCGCCCATACGCCACCCGTGCTATGCGGGGATTGACTTTCCCTCAAGGGACGAGCTCGCCGCGCACTCTGGCGTGCCCGACCAGTCCCTGGAGGGCGTGACCGAGATGGTCAGGGCCGACATTGGCGCGGACTTTTTGGGCTACAATGACGCCGAAAACCTCGCGCGGGCCGTGGGCATGGACGCCTCGTCGATGTGCTTTACGTGCCACACGGGCGACTATGGGCCCCTCGGCGTCACGCCAGAGTTTCGGTCGCGCGAGGACCTCAAGGGCAAGTAGGCGGAGGCCACGGCCTGCCGGCGCCGTGGTCACACCCTGCCGCGATTCCTCTTTTGGGCAGCATGCGCAGCTGCGCCGCCCCGTGGCGTGTCCCACGCGGGAGCCCGCACATGCGCGCGCCTCGTGGGGCGGATCCTCATCTTTTGCCCATGATTCTCCACTAGGGCGCGATCCGCGAGGCTTTACTAGGTCCCGTGTTGGCCAGGTTTTTTATATTTGCGCCACAAGCGAGGCGTTGGCATGTCGGCACGCAAGGGGACAAGCCCGTACGCGTCCATGTTGGGGCTTGCGCTCAGGCCATCGCGCAAAACGAGATACACGGTGCTTGACCTGTTTTCCGGATGCGGAGGACTGTCGCTGGGGTTTGAGGCCGCGGGTTTTGGCAGCCATGGAATTGACTGTGACGAGAACTGTGTGAGGACATACGGCGCAAACCTGTCGGGAAAGTGCTCAAACCTCGTCATAGGCGGCAGGACAGACTTTCCTGACGCGGATGTCATAATTGGGGGCCCGCCCTGCCAGCCATTTAGCGTGAGGGGAAAGCAGGGGGGAAACACGGACAAGCGCAACGGCTTTCCGGCATTTGTCGCGGCAATAAGGAAGATAAGGCCTCGGGCGTGGGTGCTGGAAAACGTGCAGGGTGTCATGTACAAAAACCATGCGTATTTTGAGGGAACCATGAGGAAACTCGCCAAGCTTGGGTATGGGGTAAGCGTCAACGTGATAAACTGCGTTGACTATGGCGTCCCACAAAACCGAGTTCGCGTGATAGCCATGGGCATAGAGGGGAACAACGCGCCCAAAGAGCCCGAAAAGGCACCGATGCGCGTTAGCGCCGGGGAGGCCATAGGGGATCTAGTGCGCAAAACCCCCAAAAACCCAAAGTTTTTGACCGCTAGCATGGACAGGTATGTCGCGGCGTACGAGAAGGCCTCAAAATGCGTGCGACCTCGCGATCTCCACATGGATCGGCCAGCAAGAACACTGACTTGCCGCAACCTGGCTGGCGCCACAAGCGACATGCACAGAATCAAGCTTAGGGACAAGAGACGACGGCGCCTGACGGTGCGCGAAGCGGCAAGGCTACAGAGCTTTCCCGACTGGTTTGAGTTTTACGGAAGCGAGCTGGACAAGTTTTACCAAATTGGAAACGCCGTTCCGCCGCTGTTTGCGCTCGTGATTGCCAAGCAGGTAAGAAAGGCCCTGGCGGAAAACCAAAGTGTGGATTGTGAACATCCCTGACCGCCTGATCCACTTTAACGGGGAATAGGGCAGGATCACCGTGGCGTCCGTCGTGGACCTGGCGCGCACGCCGGCGGCATGCCTGGAAGGGCTGCTCGACTGGCCGCCACCTGCTGCGCCGGCGAGGCGGCACACAGCCCAGGGTCGTGGCACATGGCACGCTGCCATGGGCAGAAGCTCGAGCATGGTGATCCCGACGCGCCTAGCATGTTCCCCCGGCTGGCCTGCTTGGACATGCCGAGTACACATGAAACGCCCGCACATGCGGGCACTGCGCTGCCAGACACAAACGCGACCGTGTCCCGCCAAGGCGCGACAGCCCTGCCTGCCCTCCGGTCACGTCGTCACGTCGTCAAGGCGCGACTCGGCCTCTGCGAGCCTGACCTCGCGCGCAATCCGCCTTCCCATGCTCATCGGCTCGTCGTGGATCAGGGCCGTGTACGGCGAGCCGGACATGTAGATGTTGGTGCCCGCGACAATCCGCGCGGAGAACTCAAAGGCCGTAAACCTCGCCTCGTCGTCATAGACGCCCTCTATGCAGAACGGGCCGTTCATGCCGGGCTTTACGAGGCGCGCGGACGCCTCGACAAAGGACTCGCCCATCTCGTAGACGCGCGGGAGGAGCGACTCGCGCAGGACCATTGCGCTGTTGGCGATCACGTTAAAGGACGGCGCCATGGAGGGCGCCTGCGAGTCGGCGGGGATGCGCGCGAGGCCGTCAATGTCCGACTCGTGCCTAGAGTCCACGCCAAAGAACTCTAGCGTCCCGGTGAGCGGCGAGTAAAAGTACTGCAGGTAGGCGAGCACGCCGGGAATGTACTCTTGCAGGTAGAGCCTCTCGTCCCCGGAGATCACGCCGTCGGCTATGAGGCGCGCGCGCTTTTTCTCATACTCCTCGCTGCTCGAGGAGACAAAGTACCCCTTGCCGCCTGCGGCCCCCTGCCTCTTTGCTATCGTCATGCCGCTAATCTCGCCAGGGCCGTCCACGGCGCGCGGCGTGGGCAGGCCCGCCTCGCGCATGAGCCTCTCCTTCATGTCGCGGTCTGACTCCCAGCGCAGGATGTGGCGGTTGCCAAACACGGGGGCCCGTATGGCCTCGACGTCGGCGTGCGACATTTGCGCGACGAGCGTCCCGTGCGGGACAAGGACCGCGCCGCTGGACTCGAGGGCCGAGGCCGCCGCGCCGTCGCCGGCTATCTCGGTGAAAGAGTCCACGGCGATGACCTCGTCGATGAACGCAAACCTCCTATAGAGGGACTCGCGCGACCTCTCGCAGACAAGGACAGAGCGCAGGCCCTCGTCGCGCGCGCCCTTGAGGACCTGCAGCGCGCAGTGGGACCCGAGCGTCGCGATCGCCGCCAACGCCGCGGCGCCTCGCGCGCTCGCTTATGAACTGTGGGCGCCGCCGCCGCGCCGGGAGGGGGCCTTGGGGGCCGGCCGGCGACGCGGCCAAAAGATCCTGCCCCCCTCTCCAGGGTGCGCGCACGCGGGGGCACGGCCGCGGCCAGGCCAGGGGGGCGGCGATCCGGGGCCGCCGCGCCGCCGTGGGGGTTCGGCCCGCCGCGCCGCGGGGCGCGCGGGCGTGAAAAATTAATTACAAGCCCCGCGCGCGCGCCCCGCGATGCCAGCAAGCGAGGCCGCCGCTCCGCGGAGGACCCACTACACGGCGGACCTGGGCGCGGGGATGGCCGGCGAGAGGGTGACGATCGCCGGATGGGTCCTCGCGGCGCGCCGGCACGGGGCCATATCGTTTCTCACCGTGCGCGACAAGCGCGGCAGCGCGCAGGTCGTCGCAAAGTCCGGCGAGTGCCCCGACGATGCCCGCGAGGCCGCCTCGTCGCTAAAGCCCCACTCTGTCGTCACCGTGACGGGCACGCTCAGGGCGTCGCCCAGGGCGCCGGCCGGCGTCGAGGTCGCCCTCGAGTCCATCCACGTCCACTCGCGCGTCGAAAAGACTCCGCCCTTTGACCCGATGGCGCGCACGGTGAAAAACATCGACACGCGCCTCGAGCTGCGCGCCGTCGACCTGCGCCGCGGCGTCCTGCAGGACATATTCAACGCCAGAAACGCCGCGCTGGGCGCAATACGCGCGTATTTCGCGCAGGAGGACTTTGTCGAGGTAAACACGCCCAAGCTCATAAGCACGGCGACGGAGGGCGGCGCGTCGCTCTTTTCGATATTCTACTACCACAGGCGCGCGTTCCTCGCGCAGAGCCCGCAGCTCTACAAGGAGCAGCTCACGATGTCCTTTGAAAAGGTGTTCGAGATCGCGCCGATATTCCGCGCCGAGGCCTCGCGCACGCCGCGCCACCTCTCCGAGGCGATCTCGATAGACCTCGAGGAGGCCTTTGCCGACCAGCACGACATCATGGACAGGGTCGAGGCGATCGTGCGCGCCGCGGCGTCGGCGATATCCTCGCACGCCGGCACCGAGGGCGCGATCAGCGTGCCGGACATCCCGCAGAAAATACCGCGCCGCACGTACACCGAGATGGTAGATGAGCTGCGAGCCGCCGGCGCGCGAACCAGGTGGGGCGAGGACCTCTACCCGACCGAGCTGCGCAAGGCGGGCATCTCGGGGTTTTACTTTGTGCACGACTGGCCGCTCGGCCCAAAGCCGTTCTACGTCAAGGCCTCGCCGGACGGCAAGACGTCCGAGTCCTTTGACCTGATGTTCGGCGACCTCGAGATCTCCTCGGGGAGCTCGAGGGTGTCAGACAGGGCAGGCCTCGAGGCGCGCATGTCCGCCAAGGGCATGGACACTGCGGCGTTTGACTATCACCTGCGCACGTTTGACTATGGAATGCCACCGCATGCCGGCTGTGGGATCGGCCTGGAGCGCCTCCTCATGGCCCTGACCGGCACGCCTGACATAAAGGACGCGACGTTCTACCCGCGCGACGTCGACAGGCTGACGCCATAGGGGGAGCGCGCGATGCCGGCGATAACAGAGTCCGAGGTCGTCCGCGTCGCGGCCCTCATGAAGATAGGGGCCGGCGACGCGGCGGCACACGTGCCAAAGGTCCAAAAGATGGTCGGCTACTTTGAGCGCCTCGACGAGGTGGGCCTGGAGGGCGGCGCGCCGGCCGGGGAGGCCGTCGACGTGGGCGACCTTCGGGCCGACGAGGCCGAAGAGTGCCCCGAGGGCCTCATGGGACACCTAAAGGGGGAGGGCGGCGAGCACGTGCGCTCGCCGGGCCTGCGATGACGGCAAACCTGGCCCTGGGCCTCGCCGAGTACGCCGAGGGCGTGCGATCGGGCGACGTGTCAGCCGAGGAGCAGATGGCCGCGACGCTGGAGAGGATTGCAAGGCACGACGGCGTCCTGCACGCGTACGTCTCGCTGGATCCGGGCGCGCTCGGGGAGGCCGCTCGCGTCGACAGGGACGCGCGGGCCGGCAGGGACGTCGGCCCGCTAGCCGGCGCGCCGCTGGCAGTAAAGGACAACATTTGCGTCTCGCGCGGGCCGACGACGTGCTGCTCGCGCATGCTCGAGTCGTACCGCTCGCCGTACGACGCGACTGCCGTGTCGCGCCTGCGCGGCGCCGGCGCCATCGTCGTGGGCAAGACAAACATGGACGAGTTTGCCATGGGGATCACGACGGAGTTTAGCTCGTTCGGGCCCAGCCGCAACCCGTGGGACACCGATCGCGTCCCCGGGGGCTCGTCGGGGGGCAGCGCCGTGGCCGTGAGCGCGCTAGAGTGCGCCGCGGCCCTCGGCTCGGACACGGGTGGCTCTGTGCGCAACCCAGCTAGCTTTTGCTCCATTGTGGGCCTCAAGCCGACGTACGGGCGCGTGAGCAGGCACGGCCTCGTCTCGTACGCAAACAGCATTGAGCAGATAGGCCCGATGGCCCGCAGCGTGCGCGACGCGGCCATGATGATGGACGCGATGGCCGGCCATGACCCGATGGACGACACGACCCGCCGCGCGGGCCCGGCCGGCGGCCACACGGCGCACCTGCGCGACGGCGTCGAGGGCCTCGTCGTGGGCGTCGACGCGCGCGAGGTCGACAGGTCGACCTGCGTGGGCCGCGCCGCGCGCCGCGCCGCCGGCGCGCTAGAGTCCCTCGGCGCGAGCGTCGTCGACGTCGACCTGGCCCACGAGGGCCTCTCCGTGGCCGCCTACTATGTCCTCACCGCCGCCGAGGCCGGAAGCAACCTCGCGCGCTATGACAACATACGCTACGGCTATGACATGCCTCCCGACGGGTACGAGCACGGCGCGTACGTCACTGCGGCGCGCTCTCGCCTCGGCCCTGAGGTCCAGAGGCGCATGATACTCGGCGGGTTTGTCCCGTCCGCGGGCCACGCGGGCAGGTACTATCTCAAGGCCCTGCGGGCGCGCGACGTCCTTGCCTCCGAGGCCGACTCGGCGTTCTCGTCGCGGGGCCTTGCGTGCATGCTGTCTCCGACGGTGCCGGTCCCGCCGTTTCGCGTGGGCGAAAAGATCGACGACCCCGTCGAGCTCTTCAGGATGGACTCGAACACGGTCCTCGCAAACCTGACGGGCCGGCCCGCAGTGTCGGTCCCCTTCACGCTGTGCGACGGCCTGCCAGTGGGCATGCAGCTGGTCGGGCGGGCCGGCGAGGACGCGCGCCTTCTCGGCGTCGCCGCCGCGCTCGAGGGGGCAGCCGACGACATGGGGGTGCCCGCACTGTGAGCGCAAAGATCGGCCTCGAGATACACTGCCAGCTCACGACGCTCAACAGCAAGCTCTTTTGCGCGTGCAGGGCAGACTATCGCGGCATGGCACCAAACACGAACGTCTGCGCGACGTGCATGGGCCTGCCCGGCACGCTCCCGCGCCTCAACGGCGAGGCCGTGAGGCGCGCTGCGGCGATCGCGCTCTCGCTTGGCTGCGAGGTGCCCGGCACGCTGCGCTTCTTTCGCAAAAACTACTTTTACCCCGACCTCCCAAAGAACTACCAGATAACGCAGCTCGACCTCTATGGGCCCTCGAGCGTGGGCCACGGCGGCTCCGTCGCCGTGGGGGACCGGACAGTCTCGATAGAGAGGGTCCAGCTGGAGGAGGACCCCGGCCGCATCGTCTATGGCGGCGAGGGGGGGAGCGCGGGCGACACGCTAGTCGACTATAACAGGGCCGGCACGCCGCTCGTCGAGATCGTCACGGGGCCGGACATGCGCGGCGCGCGCGAGGTGCGCGAGTTTCTCGGCATACTGCACGACATGCTGGAGAACCTCGGCGTCTCGGACACGTCGCTGGAGGGCGCGATGCGCGCCGACGCCAACGTCTCGATAGAGGGGGGCAACAGGGTCGAGATAAAGAACGTGACCTCGTTCCACGACATCGGGCGGGCCGTAGAGTACGAGATTGCGAGGCAGGCCGGCAACGTCGAGCACGGCCTAGAGACGGTCCAGGAGACGCGCCAGTGGGACGAGCGCAGGCGCACGACGGTGGGCGCGCGCTCAAAGGAGGCCGATCAGGACTACCGCTACCTCATAGAGCACGACATACCTCCCGTGGGCGTCTCTGGCGCCGTCGCGCAGATCCGCGCGTCGCTGCCAGAGAGCATCGCCTCGCGGAGGCGCCGCTACGCCGCCGAGGATGGCATGCAGGCCCAGGTCGCCGACGTCCTCTCCTCCGAGCCGCACTTTGCGCGCCTGTACGACGCGGCGCGGACCGGCGAGAACTCGCGCGAGCTCGCCAACATCATCACGACTGACCTTATGGGCCTGCTAGAGACGCGCGAGGCGCGCGACTGCAGTCGATGGTCCGGTCCGGCGCGACGCTCGCCGAGACGGTCGACTCGCTGGGCCTGCGGCCCGTCGATGACGCCGGCGAGATCGCGCGCGCCGTCGAGGAGGTCATGGCCGCCAACCCAAAGGCCGTCGCCGACGCGCGCGCCTCGCCGGCGGCCGTCAACCACGTCATGGGCATGGTCATGAGGCGGTGCGGCGGCAGGGCCGACCCCGCCACGGCGAGGTCGCTCATCGAGGAGCGCCTGCGCGGGGGTTGAATGCGTGTCCACCGTCGTCAAGCGTTTATGATGATCTCGCAGTTGTCAAATATGGCTATATATGGCCACATTTCAATTAAAATTTGTGCTTTGGAGTCAAAAATAAGTATAAAATGACTAAAATTGATAATCTGAACGATTATCTGCCTAGACCGCCACACGGATCCGCCTTTTAAGTAAAATCGATCACACCACATTGACGATGGCTCGCTCAATGTGCGATCTATGCAGGATTGAAACGGAGACGGTAGTTGTAGTGCCGTTTTGCAAGTATGTCCCCCATGGACTCCTGAGCGAGGTCAGGAACCACCCTGGATACGACAAGGGTCACGTGGAATGCACAGATGCCTGCGATCCGCAGGAGATGACATATGAGGCGTTTGTAGCTGCCGTTGGGGGGGAAAAATTGCCATCTATGGCTCTCAACCGATGCGCTATCTGTTCATGCGCCAAGCAACAATGATCCGGCGCGGCTGCGACCCCAGTGAGGCGTTTCTGCTGCACCCCATGTGCATTGTTGGGGCGGACAACCGGGGGCACGCAGGCTGCGAATGGATATATACAACCTTAAAATCGGCTTGCCTGATGTCAAAGGCGATCAGGCGATCTGTCATGCGCCGTGCCCGGACCCACGAAGAATGGACATTCATGGACAAGAGCACTAC
>RHFA01000109.1 GCA_003724275.1 Thaumarchaeota archaeon S13 | reverse complement strand
GGGGTCGGCCGCGCCCCGCCGCGGAGGCCGCGCCATGCCCCACCCCGCCGGCCGCGTCAGGGCGACTCAAAGAGGGGGTTTGCCCTTATCACTATGGTCTCGACGTCGCTCTTGGGGGGCTTTGTGTCCCTCTCTGAGCACGCGATTATGATCAGCGTCTTGTCGCCGTCATACGCGCCAGGCGGGCTGTCCTCTAGCATGCCGACGTCGCCGATATAGTCGCGCAGCCGCGAGACGAGGTGCTTTCTCGTGTCCATGCGCTCGCCGCGCATCTCGTGCTTGTCGTGCGTCCACGCTATGGAGACGCGCGTGCGCGCGGCCTTGAGGTCCCTGCGCTTTAGCGTTGCGCGAACCTCGCCCGTGAGGCGCTTGATGTACCCGTCTACGCCCTTTATGCCGCTGTTGACGAGGTACGACAGGGTGCCGGCGCCCTCAAAGGACGACGAGAGGGCGCGCAGGTCGTACATCTCGCCCATCATGTCATGCAGGTAGAGCGAGCGAACCTCGTCAGTTGACAGGGCCTGCCGCGTCTCGGCGTCGGTGACGTTGCGGCACACCTCGATCGTGCCGCACATGCGCGCAAACCTCGATATCACGCCGACGGCGTAAAAGCGCTCGGCGGCTCCAAGGGGAACCTGCGCCGGCGTCCCGCGCTTTGTGGCGAGGAGCTTGCCCAGTCGCGCGTCGGGACTTGCGGCGTATGTCCCAATCTCGTCGGGAAGCCTTCCGGCCTCGCCGAGCGGGCAGTAGAGGTACGAGACGGTCTTGCCGGCCTCGTGGCCCGACACGTGCTCTAGCAGCGAGATGTTTTCATTGTTCCCGCCCACCCCGGTGGGCGTGCAGTACACAAAGGACGACCCGCTTGACATCGACGAGGCCGTGTCCTTGAACTTTGAGCTCATCTCGGTCCGCGTGTCCTGGCCCGGCTTGCGCATCTGCGGCGCAAAAAAGAGATAGTCCGCCGCCGCTATCGTCTCGTCGACGGGGGCCGTGGTGAGTATGGGCTCGTCCTCGCTGATCGCCGCCACCGAGGGGTACCTCGTGGCGATCTCCGGCGTGACGGGTATGGCCGACGGCGTCGCCTCGTCTATGACGCTCACGTCCCCGCCGGCGAGGGCCATGCGGCAGGCCACCGAGTAGCCCTCGGTGCTCAGCCCATACACAACAGCCCTTGTCCTTGCCACCGGCGCCCCCGCCGCACCGGTCCCAATAAAACTTATTTAAGCTAGCCGCGCAGGGCCGCGCCCATTGAGGATCTGGTTTGACGTTCTCACGCCAAAGCAGGTGGTGTTCTTTGAGCCCATGGCCCGGAGGCTGCGCCGCCGCCACGAGGTCCTGTGAGGGCCCGTCAGGAGGTTTGGCCCTGACGCCACGGTGAGCTGCTGCTCGCCAGAGGCCGCGCGCGTCTCCTTTGGCCTGGGGGTTCGGCACTATGCGTTCACCGACGCGCCCCACGCGACTGCGGCGATGCGCCTTACCGTGCCGCTGTTGCACAAGGTGATGGTGCCGTGGGTGGTGCCAAAGTCCGACCTGACGCGCTTTGGCATAGCCGCGCGCGACGTCATACAGTACAGGGCGATTGACGGCGCGCAGACCGTGATGCGCCGTGCCGCGCGCGCGCGTCCGCTGCCTGACGCGCGCGGCAAGAAAACCATACTCGTGAGGCCCGTCGAGGAGGAGGCCGCGTACGTATCTGGCGCGCGCCCGATACTCCCGGCAATCCGCGAGCTCTGCGGCATTGAGGGCGCGCGCGTCATCGTCCTGGCCAGGTACAGGCCGCAGCTAGAGCGCCTCCGCGCCGGCGTGCCGCGCGGCGCGCGCGTCATGGAGATGAGCTTTGACGGCAAGCACCTGCTAGAGAACGCCGACCTGTTTGTGGGGTCTGGCGGCACAATGACCTCCGAGGCGGCGCTGCTCGGCGTCCCGACAATATCCTTTGACGCGGTCCCAAACCACTATGAGCGGTATGTCGTGCGCTCCGGCCTTGCCGTCCGCGCGCGCAGCCCGCGCGCCATCGGCGCCGCGGCCAGGAGGCTGCTCGCCTCGCCGCGCTCGGCGCACAAAAAGCGCGCTGCCAGGGCGCGCGCGTCGATGGTCGACCCCCATGACGTGCTCCTCCGCGCCATGGGGATCTCGCGCTGAGGATCCGCGCGCCGGCTCCCCATGGCGCTAGTGCGCGCCGCGCGGATCTCGCGCGAGCCGCGCGCGCAAAAAGGCGCCAGTCGTGGCAGGGGGCGTGACGGGAATCTCGCATGGGCCTGGCTCCGGTGGCCGCCCCCCTGGCGCGCCCGCCGGTCCTCGCCATGGGGATTTTGCACGGGGTCAGATCCGGAGAGCCGCCGGCCCGCGCCATGGGGAATCGCTCGCGGGCGCGCGCGGCGGCGCAAGTGTCATTTAGGGGGCCTCCTGAGGCCCGCGCCGTCCGGCAGCCCGGTAGAGGCCAGTTCCGCCGAGTGTAGCGGTCAAGCACGGGGGCCTTTGGAGCCCTCGACCCCAGTTCGAATCTGGGCCGGGCTACCCACCCACGAGCGGCCGCAGGCCGGCCCAGATTCGAACTGGGGTCGAGGGCTCCAAAGGCCCCCGTGCTTGACCGCTACACTCGGCGGAACTGGCCTCT
>RHFA01000046.1 GCA_003724275.1 Thaumarchaeota archaeon S13 | reverse complement strand
TTGACACTACCTCGGTGTCTCCGTCGGCCACAAACACCTCGCCGGCGCAGACGGCTATGAACTTGCCCGGGTGCCTCGCGAGCAGCTCGGCCTCGCGCTCCTCAAAGACCTCCCGCTGCCGGGCGAGATCCGCCTCAAAGCCTGAATCCATTGCCGGTGCGGCGTCCTTTTCCTGAAGCTCCTGCGCCGTCATCGCGGGAAGGCGGGATTGTGCCCCATTTAAGCTAGAGTCCCGCCGCTGCGCCAGCCGGGCGCAAGCGCGGGCGCCCGGGCGAAATGGCCCAAGGCCTGCGGCCCGCAGAGCTCCCCCGCCTCCGGCTCCCCTAGCCGCGGTCCGGCGCGCCGTCCTCGCGCTCCAGGCCCGCGCCTATGCGCAGCGCGTCGACGAGGCCGTCGGCGTACCCTATGCAGAGTATCGCCTGGCCCTCGCGGCCGCGGCGCAGAAACTCCTCGGCGTCGGCGACATAGTCGCGCGCGCAGTCGAGCACGCGCTCGTCGGCCCCGCGCTCGCGCGCCTCGCGCATCGCGGCGCCGACCATGGGGACATACCTTGCGAGCATGCGGTGGGCCTCCCTGCGCGCGGTCTCCGAGTTGGAGCGCGGCTCGCCCTCGCAGCGAGCCAGGGCGCGCAGCGCGTCGGCCTCGGTAAAGTGGAGCGCGCCGGGCACGACAATGCTGTGCGGCGGCTCGCCCGCGTCAAGGCCCATGAGGTGGTCCACGCTGCCGGCGGCGATCGCCTGGCCCGCGGTCCCGACCCTCGAGGCGATGACTGCAAACGTCTCGCGCGTCAGCGCGAGCTCGCGCCTCTCGCCCTCGACTGCGAGGAGCGCGGCGAGGGCCTCGCGCGGCGCCATAAAGGCGCCGGCGTCCTCGTCGTACTCTAGCAGCAGGACCGTGTGGCAGCCGCGCTCGACGTTCTCGCGCAGCACGCCGTACGGCGTGCTCGCCTCGGCCCGCGTCACCGTCGCCGTGCGCCCGACCTTGTACTGGTGCAGGCCGCACTCGCCCACAACGCTTGTGAGCGCCGAGGCCCCGTGCACGCTGCGCGTCGGCGTGCCGGCCGCCGCGGCGCGCGCGCGCAGCTCAATGTGCGTCGTGGCCACGTATGGGTCCCCATAGCAGACAAGCGCGACGTCGCCGGACGCCGCGGCGCGGAGTATCTCGCCGCCGTCCTCGACGGCCCAGCGCGGCACTGCTCGAAACGCCGCGCCCCCCTCCTCGGCGGCGCGCCTGACCTCCTCGACGTCCCCGGCCGGAACGGGGCTAGTGAACGTCTCCATGTAGACGGCCCGCGCCGAGGCGATCGCCTCGCGCGCGCCGGCCCCCATCGAGCGCGCGCCGCCCACGCCGATCCCGACTAGCGTCAGCACTGCCCCTGCCCCCTGTCATGCAGGCGCTTTAGCTGGCGCAGCGACGACTTTAGTATCTCGATGGCGCGCAGGTACTCGGATATGGACACGTGCTCGTTGGCCATGTGGGCCAGGTGCGGGTCGCCCGGCCCCCACGTGACCACGGGTATGCCCAGCGCGTTGCCGACGACGTTCATGTCTCCGGTCCCCGTCTTGAGCACGGGCATCGGGCTCGCCTCGCCGCACTCGACTGTGCCTATCTTGAGCGCGCGGACCAGCACAGAGTCGGCCCTGGCCTCAAAGGGCTCGGTCTCGTCGAGTATCGAGTAGAACGCCTCTACGCCCCTCGAGGCCGACTCTTCCCTCACGCACGAGGACAGCTCGCGCTCGACGCCCTTGCACGACAGGCCCGGCGGCACGCGCATGTCCATCGTCGTCTCGCACCCCTGCGGCATCATGTTGTGGCTCGACCCGCCCCTGACCTCCGTCACCGTCGCCGTGAGGGCCTTGATCCTCCCGCCGGCCTCGCCGAGGGCCTCTAGCCTGGACTTTATCGCCCTGGCAATCCCGGCGGACTCCTCTATGGCGTTTCGCGCCAGCCACGGCGCGCCGGCGTGGCCGCTGTTGCCCACGTCGACCCTGAGGCTGATGGCGAGGCGGCCCTTGTAGCCCACGGTGATCTTGCCGATCCCGCTCGGCTCGCCAAACATCGCATAGTCCAGGGCGATCGCGCGCCCGTCCGGCCCGCGCACGCCGTTCCTGGCCAGGCTCTTTGCCCCCGTCGCGTTGCCCTCCTCGTCGACTGCCCCGACAAAGACGCACGTGCCGCCGTTTGCCGTGGCCGCCGCGGCCCCAAAGAGCATCGCCATGAGCGGCGCCTTTGCGTCTGACGCGCCCCTCCCGTAGAGCCTGTCGCCCTCGCGCCTCACGCGTATCTTGCCGGGAACCGTGTCCATGTGGCCGCAGAGCATCGTGACGGGCCGGCCCGAGCCCTTTATCGCCACAATGTTGCCGACCTCGTCGTCTATGCGTATGTCGCCAAAGCCCAGGTCGTCGCACTTGTCTGCGAGAAACTCGGCCATGGGCCTCTCTGACATCGAGACAGTGTGGAGGCGCAGGGCCTTTTCGAGCATCTTTGTCGCGTACCTGTCCGTGACGGGGACGGACGCCTCGTGCGTCACCGGCGGCCGGCCTCCAGCGCATGCGAGACCATGATCGACGGTATGTCCACGCCGCAGACCCTCACCGTGTTCTTGAACTCTGTCGTGTTGTTGACCTCGTGGACGAGCAGGCCGCGCGCCTCGTCCTCCATTAGGTCGACGCCGACGATCTCGCCGTGGACCGCGTCGCGCGCCCTGATGCAGACATCCTCCATCTCGGCCCCCACGCTGCACGGCTCGGCGCGGCCGCCGAGGGCCATGTTTGTCTTCCAGCCGTCCGAGTGCCGGTATATCGCCGCGACCACCCTGTCGCCTACGACGATCGCGCGAATGTCGCGCGGTGGCCTCTTCACAAACTCCTCGACATAGTGGACCTGGTATAGCGGGTGCATCGCCTCGCGCATCTCGAGTATCCCCGAGGCGGCCTCGGCGCCGCTGAGGCGCGAGATCATGCGGCCCCAGCTCCCGACGGTGGGCTTTATGACGCACGGGTACCCGAGCCTTCCGGCGGCCCCGAGGGCCGCGTCGCGCGAGAACGAGACCGTCGCGCGCGGCACGGCCACGCCGGCCTTCCTCAGCAGCATGTGCGTGTAGAGCTTGTTGCCTGCGAGCATTCCCGTCCTTAGGCAGTTGATGACGCGCGCGCCCATGCCCTCAAGGGCCGCAGTCGAGTGGACGTTCCTGTAATAGCTCACGCAGCGCTGCAGGACAGTGCCATACCCGCGCGCCTCGCCGTCAACGTCGAGGGAGAGCGAGCGGCAGTCGAGCATGCGCACGTCTGCGCCGGCCCTCCGCGCCGCCCCTGAGAGCGCCTTTTCCTCCCAGCGGACGGTGTCGTAGAGGATCGTCGCGGCAGGGGCGGTCACTGCCCCCAGTCCTCGCCCACGCTCTGCGCGGGCTTGAGCGCCATGGACCCGCCAGAGGCCACGAGCTCAAAGCTAGAGCCGCACTCTGCGCACGTCACGATCTCCCCTGCCACTGCGTCGTCCGGGAGGGCGATCGCCGCGTCACACTCGGCACAACTGGCCATTTCAGGGGCGCGCCGTCGGGCCGCGGCTATTTAACCTTCTTTTGGGGAGGCGCGCGCGCCTCGCCTCGGCCCGCGCGGGCCGGGGGCCTGCCGGGGTTTCCCGCGTCGCCGGGATCAGAGGCGCGGCGAACCGCCCTCTCGAGGCGGTCGCCGAGCGGCATCTCGAGGATGTCGCCCATGCGAAGCGACTTTAGGCCCGCGGCGAGCCTGCGCGCCTGCGCGTCATCGGCCCGCAGGCCGAGTATGCCGGCGAGGTGGGCCGCGCCGGCCTTGCCGGCGAGCTCGCCAAAGACTATGGAGCGGCGGTTGCCGACGGCCGACGGCGGTATGGGCTCGTATGCGGCAGGGTTTGCGAGGACCGCGGCGAGGTGCGTGCCGGCCTTGTGCTTGAACGCCGACGAGCCCACGAGCGGCGCGGACTCGTGCGTCTTGACGGGCGTGTACGCGTCGATGAGGCGCGAGAGGTCGCCGAGCATGTCAAGGTGGAACGAGTTTGGGAGGCCGTACAGGTAGTGTATGGCCGTCGCGACCTCGGCTAGCGCGGGTATGCCAGTGCGCTCGCCAATCCCGTTTATCGTCGTGTGTATCTGGTCGGCGCCGGCCTCGCACGCGGCAAACGCGTTGGCTAGCGCAAGGCCCACGTCGTTGTGGACATGCACGTCTAGCGGGACCTCCCCGATCGCCTCGCGGACAAGGGCGACGTACCGGCGCATCCCGTGGGGCAGCATTATCCCCGCCGTGTCCGGCAGGCTTATCCTGTCGACGCCGGCGTCGCGGACCGCGGCGCATACCCGCGTGAGGAACCGCGGGTCTGCCCTGCTCCCGTCCTCGGCCGTGAAGCGTATCTTGAGGCCGTGAGCCTTTGCATGCTCTATGGCGCCGACCGCGCGCGAGACGGCCTCGTCCCTGCCTATTCGCAGCTTGTCGCGCATGTGCACGTCAGAGATCCCGAGGTACACGGCGCACCACGACGCCCCGCAAGAGACAATCCTGTCAATGTCCCCCTTGAGGGCGCGGCCGTGCGCGACAATGTCGGCTGCGAGGCCCTGCTGGATTATCGTGCGCGTCGCGGCCTCGTGGTCCTCGGAGATGACCGGCGATATCTCTATCTGGTCGACGCCAAAGTGGTCGAGCTCCCACGCTATCTGTATGCGCTGCTTTACGCTAAAGGAGACGCCGGGGTGCTGCTCGCCCTCGCGCAGCGTGCTGTCGAGTATGCGTATGCGCGCCGGCGCCGTGGGCAGCTCGTTGTACCTCGCGGCGTGGCGGTTTGCGTCCTCCAATGCGCCCCGTGGGGGCACGGCAGGCGTTATAAGCTTACCCGTGCGAAAACCGCCCCGTTTGGCGCGCCGGCGCGCGGATTGCGGCGATCTTGCCCAGGACGGCGGCGGATTCCGGACCTACGAGTACGTGCGCAGTATTATCGTCGTGTTCGTCGTCGTGACCCCCTGGACCTTGCGGAGCGCGTCAATGCTCTCGTTTATGCTCGGTATGTCCGGCGCGTTGAGTATGGCTATAATGTCATAGCTCCCCGTTATCTCGTGGACCGTGCGAACGCCGGGGAGCTTCATTATCCGCGGCGAGACCTTCGAGACGTCGGTGCCCGGCTCTACGGTGATGAACGCGACGGCCCGCGTCGTCCCCTCGTCTCCCATCTCTATGGTAAAGCGCTTTATCGCCCCAGAGTCGGTGAGCGACTTTATCCTGCGCCTGACGGCCGACTCGGATATGCCCACGCGCTTGCCGATCTCCGAGTGCGGCATGCGCGCGTCCTCCCTGAGCAGGGCCAGTATCTTGCGCGCCCGTTCGCTATGCAATTCCCCTCCTCGCCTCCTCCTCGGAGAGGAGGCCGTCCAGGACGCCTAAAACCCTTGCGACGTCGGCGCCGCCTATGACGAGCGGGGGCAGCAGTCGCAGTATGTTTCGCCCCGAGTAGAGCAGCAGGACGCCCTGCTCGATGCCCCCCATTATGATCTCGCGCACGTCAAAGCGCAGCTCGATTCCCACCATGAGGCCCCGCCCGCGGACCTCCCTTATCGACGGGTGCCTGCCGGCCAGCTCGGCGAGGCCCGCAAAGAGCCCCCTGCCCACGGCCGCGGCATTGTCCACGAGGCCGTCGGCAGTCAGGGCCTCGAGCGTCGCGCTGCCGGCCGCGCAAGAGAGCGCATTGCCGCCAAACGTCGACGAGTGCTCGCCCTTTGCCATGCTGTCGAGTATCTCGGGGCGCGCAAGCGTCACGCCCATCGGAACCCCGCCCGCTATGCCCTTTGCGAGGCAGAGTATGTCCGGCGCGACGGCGTCGTGGTCGCACGCCCACATCCTGCCCGTGCGGCCCAGGCCCGCCTGTATCTCGTCAAAGGCCAGGACCGCCCCGTGCGCGTCGCACGCCTCGCGCGCCGCGCGCAAAAACCCCCCTGGCGCGACGTGTATGCCGCTCTCGCCCTGTATGGGCTCTACGATGACCATGCCGACGTCGTCGGTGACGGCCTCGCGCAGCGCCTCGGCGTCGCCAAACGGGACAAACTCTACGCCCTCCACGAGCGGCTCAAACGGCCTGCGGTACTTTGGGTTGAACGTCAGCGAGAGCGCGCCCATGGACTTGCCGTGGTACGACCCCCTCATCGCCACGACGCGCGGCCTGCGCGTGAACTTGCGCGCCATCTTTATCGCCGCCTCGACGGACTCGGCGCCGCTGTTGTTGAGGTGCGCGCGCGCGAGGCCGTCAGGCGCAAGCGAGACGAGCCTCTCGAGGAACGCCGCGCGGACGCCGCTGTATAGCGACCCGTGGACCGTGACTATCCTGCCGGCCTGCTCCCTTATGGCCTCCGTCACGCGCGCGTTGCGGTGGCCCACGAGGGCCACGCCGTACCCGCCCATAAAGTCAAGGTACTCCTTGCCCGACGCGTCCCACACGCGCGCGCCCTCGCCGCGCTCGACGGTCACGGGGAACCTCTGGTACATTGCGCCCATAATCTCGTCCTCGCTCATGGCCGTATCACCGTGCAGCGCTCGTGCGCCATCGCCGCGGATATCGGGTTCTCCCTCCTCCCGCTCGCTATTATCGCCTCGCCGACGCCGGCCTCGAGGGCCTCGAGGGCGGCTATGACCTTTTTCTCCATGCCGGCCCCGATCCGCGGGCGCATCTGCCGCGCCTCCCCGGCCCCAATCTCGCCGACGAGGCCGCCGTCCATGCTGATCCCGTCGACGTCAGTCACGAATATCGCGCGGTCCGAGCGCGTCGCGCCGGCCATGGCCGCCGCGGCCCTGTCGCCGTCGATGTTGAGGGCCTCGCCGCCCTCCCCCAGGGCGACGGGGGCGATGACGGGCACAAAGCCGGCCCCGAGGAGGGCGTCTGCCAGCCGCGGCTCGACTCGCGAGACCCTGCCCGTGTAGCCGCCGTCGATGGCCTGCTTGCGGCCGCGCTCGTTGACGATGAGGAGCCGCTTTTTCCTCTCGGCCATGATGAGGCCCCCGTCGATCCCGCACACGCCGACGGCGTTGACGCCTCCGGCGCGCAGCGAGCGCACTATGGCCTTGTTGACGCGGCCTGCCATGACCATCGTGAATATGCCGGCCGTCTCGAGGTCCGTGTAGCGGCTCCTCACGCCGCTAGGCGACGTGATAAACCTGGCCTCGTGGCCCATCCTTGAGGACACCTCGGTCACGTCGCGCCCGCCGCCGTGCACAATGACGGCCCCGCCAGACTCTGCGGCGCGCCGGATGTCCGGGACCGCCGACTCGTGGAGCGACCCCGCGACGCTGCCGCCGATCTTTATGGTGATCATGATCTCACACCGGCGTCAGCGGCGTGTAGAGGAGCCCCTCGGACTCGTCTGCGCCCAGCATCACGTTCATGTTCTGTATCGCCGAGCCGGCGGCCCCCTTCATCAGGTTGTCCGACGCCGAGAGCGCGACGAGGCGGTTGTTTGCCGGGTCCAGGTCAAAGCCAATGTCGCAAAAGTTCGACCCCACGACGAACTTTGGGTCCGGAAACTTGTAGAGGCCCTTCTTGTCGCGTATCAGGCGCACAAACCTCTCCTCGCCGTACCTCTCGCGGTATATCCTCCAGATGTCCCTCTCGGTCACGTCGCGCTCGAGGAACGTGTGGCACGTGCAGAGTATGCCGCGGACCACGTCGACGGCGTGCGGGCTCATCGAGACGGGCACCTTGCGGCCGGCGGCCTCGGAGAGCTCCTGCTCTATCTCGCCGGTGTGGCGGTGCATCGCAGGCTTGTATGGCCGTATGACGCCGGCCCTCATCGCGTGGCTCGTGCCGGCCTTTGCGCCGGCGCCGGCGCCAGACGAGCCGATCTTCGAGTCGACTATGATGTGCCGCGTGTCCAGGAGGCCCTCCTCTATGAGGGGCCGCAGCGCGAGTATCGACGTGACTGCCATGCAGCCGGGGCACGAGACGAGCCGCGCGTCGCGTATGGCCTCGCGGTGGAGCTCTGGCACGCCATAGACTGACCCCTTGAGGCCCTCGGGGTTTGGGTGCGTCCAGCCGTACCACCTGTCATAGTCGGAGGGCTCGTGGAGGCGATAGTCCGCGCTGAGGTCTATGACGCGCACGCCGCGCTCCAGCAGCCCCCTGACGATGTCGACGGCGGTCCCGTGCGGGACGGCTGTGAACACAATGTCGCACTCGCCGGCCATCTTTTCATAGTCGGGCTCGCTGAACTTTATGTCGCCAATGAGGCCCTTGAGGCTCGGCTGGACCCTGTGGACATACTCGCCGGCATGCTGCCTCGAGGTGACCATCGCTATCTCGGCGCGCGGGTGGCCCACGAGGAGGCGCAGGACCTCGCCCCCGACGTACCCCGACGCGCCCACAATTCCGGCCTTCACGGCGCCGCCGCCGGCGCGCGCATAATTTATAGTCAATGGGATGCCCCCGCGGAAAGCCCAACGGCTGCCGCCGGCGCGCTTTCGGGGCGCGGTAGCCAGCGCGCGGCGCTCCCACGGCCATCCTGCCCGAGCGCATCAGGGCGGGCGCGTTGCGCGCCACGGGCGACGGCGCTGGGAAGGACATCCTGCCATGCTCGCCGCGGCCCGGCGTGCGGATCCTCGCCTGCCTGGCCATCCCGTGGCCGATCCCGGATCCCCTCCCGCGTGCGCACGACGACCCGGCTGCCGTGCCGCCGGCGGCAGGCTCGGTGTGCCCCCCTTCCTGCCGTACCTCGGCGGCGGCGGGCGCCCCGCCCGGCCACAGGCCTGCGGCCCTGCCCGTGCCTTAGCGACCCCTGATTGGTTAATAAACTCCGCTTCACGCCGGCGGTGCCAATGGCAGATGGCGACAAGGCGCCAGATGGCAAGCGTGCCAGCTCGAAGGATCCGCACACGCGCGAGCTGTGGTTTGGTGACAGGCTGGACTCTGGCTGGCTGAAGCCGCGGCGGCGTGAGGATTCCGACGGAGGGAGAAGATAGCCACATGGATGACGAGCCCGCAGGTGACTGGGAGTATGATGGTCACGAGTTCTTTACCGACACCGCGTGGAGGGGAATC
>RHFA01000104.1 GCA_003724275.1 Thaumarchaeota archaeon S13 | reverse complement strand
TCAGCCAGCGCACGAGGCCCCCCGAACGCGAACCCGAATTTGTTGCTTTCACGCGCGCCGCCGCCTCCCGCGCACAAAGGTGAGGTAAAACCCCGCGCCTCCGGCCCCAAACCCCGCGGCGATCGCCGCGGCGCCGGCTCCAGGCGAGTCGGCCAGGTATATCGGCGCCGTCACAAATATGAGCGCACCGAGTATTATCAGGAAAAACCCGCCGCTGCGCCGGCTCGGGCCCGGCTTTGCGTGGTATGCCACGCCTCAGGCGCCCTCCCTGATCATGGCCGCCGCGCGCGAGGGCCCAATGTCGTCGACAAACCTGCCCAGGCGCGGGCCGGAGGGCGCGCCGATGAGGGCAAGGTATGCGGCGCGAAACACCTCGCGCGCCTGCACGCCGTGCCTCTTGGAGGCCTCGCGAACCGCCGCGTGCGCGTCTCCCCCGGCGTCAAGCGCGTCGGCCACCTCGAGGAGGGCCGCGCGCGCGCCCTCGCCCATCTCGGCTGCCGAGCCGCCGGCGCCGCCGCCGGCGCGCTCGTCGGCGTACCTGCCGGCAAGCCTGATCGACTCGGCGAGCGCCTCGCCTGGCTCCCTGACCGTGCCGTACTCCACGAGCCTTCTCGCCACGATGGCCTCCCTGTCCTCGCGGAACGCGCGCGCGAGCTCCACTAGCAGGCCATAGGGCGCGCGCTCCTGCCGTTCAGGCGGCGGGCTCAGCAGGTGCGCATACTCGTACAGGCCGCGCAGCCTAGCGGCGCGCTCGGCGTTGGGCTCGTCCTCGGCGCCAAAGTACAGCCGCTCGAGCCGCGCTAGCTCGTCCATGAGCTGTGGCACGTCCTCTACCCCCACACGGCGCGCGCCGGCTATCCTCTTGTAGAGCAGCAGCAGCAGCGACTGTGGCGTGCCGTACCGCAGCCACTCTTGCGGGGTGAGGACGTTGCCCGACGACTTTGATATCTTGCCTCCCGCGCGGTCCAGGAACATCTCATAGCGAACGTGGTGCGGCGGCGCGCGCCCCAGCACGTTCTCGGACACCCAGTCGTTGACCATGACAGAGTCCATGATGTCCTTGCCGTACGCCTCAAAGCGCACGTCAAGGGCGTCCCAGCGCGCGGCAAACTCCACCTTCCAGGCGAGCTTGCCCGGCCCGCGCGCCGCGTCGGCCTCGCCGGCGTGCCCGCAGCCGTCCACGCGCCGGCCGCCAATCTCGGCGCCGGCGCACTCGTACGACACCCTGCCTCCCCCGAGGTGCTCGCGCGCCACTGCCGTGTAGAGCCTGCCGCACGACTCGCACACGGGCCAGTAGGGCAGCGCGCCGCGAAACTTTTCCTGTCCCGTCGCGCCTGCGATATGGTCGCCAATCCTGCCGGCGGCCCCCAGTATCTCGGCGGCCTGCCCCGCAAAGCGGCCTGCGGCGTACGCCTCGCGCGCGCTCATGTGCTCGTACTCTATGCCTAGCGCGTCAAGGGCGCCTAGCAGCAGCGAGCTCATGTGCGCCCCGTACGACGCGTGGCAGCCGTCCGGGTCGCCTATCGACGAGACGGGGCGTCCGACCTGTTCCTCGAGGCCGGCGCCCTCCATGCCGGCCGGCACCCTGCGCAGGCCGTCCATGTCGTCCGAGTAGGCGACTAGCTCCGAGCGGTGCCCCATGTCGCGCAGCGCGAGTGCCACGCCGTACGCCCTCACGGCGTCCCCCAGGCTGCCGATGTGCGGCACGCCCGAGGCCCCCAGGCCGCTCTCGACCCTGATCATCGACGTGTCGCGCCCGAGTGCCTCCTCGCGCGCGACGAGCTCGGAGGCGAGCTTGTCAATCCACGTCCCGCGCCCGATCGTCGCGCTCAACGCCCCACCTCGCGGGCCATGTACGGCCCCATCCTCGAGTATCCGCGCCGCGCATAGTATTCGCGCGTGCCCACGGCGCTTGTCACCAGGACGCGCGTCGCGCCTAGCCCGAGCGCGGCGCCCTCGGCCTCTCGCAGCAGGCGGGCCCCAATCCCCGAGTGCTGTATGCCGGCCCCTCCGGCGCCGACGCCGACCTGCCTGCCTAGCACGTGCAGCTCGCGCACAATGCAGGCGCCGCGCGCCTCTGGCCTGTGCGCGGCTCGCCCCGGCCTGCGCAGGCGCAGGTACCCGTACACGCGCGATGCGCCGTCCTCCATTGACAAAAAGCACTCGTGGCCGCGCGATGACGCATAGTCCGTGCGCCTCACCTCTAGCCCGCCTCGCGGCGCAGACGAGACGCCGGCGAGGCCGGCCTCGCGGCACCGTATGCACCTGCACGCGGTCCCCTCGGCGCGCATCCTCGCGTGGACCGCCTGCCGCAGGTTGCCAGAGCGCGGGCCGGCCTTGACGAGGCCGCCGGGTATCTCGCGCTGCACGCGCATAATCCTCACCCACGGCGGCACGCGCGCCTTTATCTTCGCCAGGAGGGCCACGGTCTGGGCCTCCGTGCGCGACATCGTGCCGCCAGCCGCATGCAGGGGCGTGCCGCTCAGGACCACGAGGGGGTATATCTTGAGCATGTCCGGCCGCAGGTCGGGATCCTCCCAGAGCCGCTCATAGTCCTCGAGGTCGTCCTCCACGGACATTCCCGGCAGGCCGGGCATCATGTGCGCGACTGCCTTGTAGCCGGCGTCGCGCGACACGCGCAGGGATCCCGTCACGTCGGCGTACGTGTGGCCGCGGTTTGTCGCGCGATAGACGCGCTCGCGCAGGCACTGGATGCCAATCTCGACGCGCGTCGCGCCGTACCCGAGAAGGTCGTCGACGTGCGCCTCCCGGCAATAGTCTGGCTTGGTCTCGACGGTCAGGCCCACGCAGCGCGAGGCGGCGCGCTCGTTGAGGGCCTGCGCTGACCCCATGTCCGGCGAGGGCGCGCCGCTCAGGGCCCCATAGCACGACCTCACAAACCACTCGCGGTACTCGGGGGGCATGAACAGGAACGTCCCGCCGACAATGACGACCTCGACCTTTGAGGTCTCATGCCCGCGGGCGCGGAGGCGCCCCAGCGCGGCGCGGACCTGCGCGGCGGGGTCGTACGAAACAGAGGCCGCGCCGGCGGCAATGGGCTCGGCGCCCGTATAGCTGTTTGGCGTGCCGGCCGACGGGCCGCCGGGGCAGTACGTGCAGCGCCCGTGCGGGCACGCATAGGGCATCGGCATTACCGACACGACGGCCACGCCAGAGGCCGTCTTGACCGGGCGCTTTAGGAGCGCGTCGCGCGCGCGGCGCGTCGCGCCGCCGTGCGCGAGTATCTCCACGTTTGATGGTATCCTCTCAAGCGAGTGGCGCGAGCACGCCGCGCGGACTATGCGGCGAACCTCGGCGGCGCCGCGCTCGGCGGCGTCGAGCGCACCCAGTATCTCGGCGCACGCGCCGGCAAGGCGCGCGTCGTGCGTCGCGCTCACAGCTTGACTCATTTGCAACCACCAACGGCCCCGGCTAGGGTCTCCGGCCTAGCGGCGCCTTTTGGCCGGTGCGCGCCGGGTCACCCTCCTGCGCGTGGCGACGCGCCGTGCCGTCCGCCTGGGGGCGGCCCTGCGCCGCGTGGTCGTCCTCTTGGCGGCCGTCCTGCGCCGCGTGGTCGTCCTCTTGGCGGCCGTCCTGCGCCGCGTGGTCGTCCTCCTTGTCGTGGTGCGCCTAGTGGCAACCTTGCGCCTGGCGGTTCGGCGCCGTGTAGTGATCCTCTTGGAAGCAACCCGGCGTCGCGTGGCCGTCTTCCTTGCCGGAGCCCTGCGCCGGGTCGTCTTTCTTGCAGTGGTTCGCCGCCTCGCCGTCGCCTTGCGCCGTGTGGCCGCGGCCCCCTTTCGCGCGGGCCTCCTCCTGGCCGCCTTTTTGGCTGGGCGCGCGGCGCGCTTGCGCGTGGCAGTCCCGCCAGACCCGCCGAGCTGCGATCGCAGGTTTTTCAGCTTTATGAGCTCCACCCTCAACAGCGAGAGCTGCTTGTCAATGTCGGTGCCGGATCCCGACTCGGCCGACTGGGAGCATTCGGGGCAGAGGGCGCGGTTTCCGTCATATTTCATCGTCTCGCGCGTCACGGCCTTGCCGCACTCGGAGCAGGACGTCACATAATCCTCGGCCAACGGCTTCCGGCCCCCCGCCTAGACGCATTTAAGGCTTGTGGCCCCCCTGGGCGCCCGCAGGCCCGCCGTCACCGCCGTCACCGTTCCCGCCGTCGCCACCGTTCCCGCCGTCCGCGCCGTTCGTGCCGTTCGTGCCGGAGATGGGCGTGTCCTCGGGAAATATGTAGACAAACTCCCTCGTGTGCGACGGGAGCGGCTTTTTGCTCCCCACGTGGCCGCTGCGCGCATAGTCGAGCTTGAGCCAGATCGGCGTGATGATCGTGGTCACGGCCACCATTATGACGATCGTAGAGTAGACGCTCCCCGTCAGGACGCCCGAGGAGACGCCTACGCCGGCGACGATGAGGCCGACCTCGCCGCGCGAGATCATCGCAATGCCGACGCGCATTCCCTGCGCCTTGTTCTTGAGAAAGTACCACGACGGCAGGCCGCAGCCGAAGAGCTTTGTTATTATGGCGATCGCGATCATCACGCCGCTGAGCATGAGTATCTCCAGGTTTACCTCCATAAAGTTGACCTGCGCGCCGATGATGGCAAAGAAGAGCGGCGCGAAAATGATCCCGACCTTGTCGATAAAGTGCTCGACCTTGTCCAGGACCTTTGTCGTCGAGAGGGCCATGCCGACCGCAAACGCGCCGACGATCGGCGACAGGCCAATCGAGCCGGCGATTGCGGCTGCCCCAAAGAACGTCGCCGTCACTATGCCCTCGACGCTGCCCTTTGCGTGCCAGAGGCGCGTCGCGACGATCCTTGGCACGATAAAGACGGCCGCGATGAGCATTGCCGCAAAGAATCCGAGGACCTGCAGTATCTTTATCATCACCTCCGTTATCTCGATGGAGTCCACTCCCCCGTCGACGCCGAGCGACGTGACGACGGAGAGGACCGCGATCGCGAGAATGTCGTCGACTATGGCAGCTCCGATGATGAGGCGCGCCTCGGGCGTCTTTATCTTGCCAAACTCTGTGAGGACCTGCAGCGATATGGCAATGCTCGTGGCCGTCAGCGCCGTGGCGATCATCATGGCCTGCAGCGCGTCAAAGCCGAACATCTGGAACACGACGAGGCCCGCAAAGAACGGCAGCACGACGCCGAGCGTGCCCACGGTGAATGACTGCTTGCCGCCGCGCAAAAACTCCCTAGGCGTCATCTCCATGCCGGCCATGAAGAGTATGACAATCGCGCCAATCTCGCCCAGGACGCGCAGCTCGCTGCCGAGCTGCAGGAGGGGCTCGCCGTTGTAGACGAGATACGCGCCGAGCGCGAACGGCCCGATGATCATGCCGGCGATGAGCTCGCCGAGGACTATGGGGAGCTTGAGGCGCAAAAAGAGCTCGGCCATGAGCTTGGCGGCCACGAGCAGTATCCCGACGCCGATGATCGTCTGGATAAAGTGCGTCTCGGCGGCCATTCGCGCGCGGCCCCCGCGCGGGGCCGGATATAAGGGGCGCGGCGGGGCGCGGCGGCAAGTGCTCGGGCGGGCGTGCCGCCGCGCTTTAATAAAGCCGCCCGAGCCGCGCGCGCGGATGCTCGACTCGCTGCGCAAGTCGCTCTCGCCGGTCCTGGGGCGCCTCGGGCGCGCGGCGGCCTCTACTGGCCTCTCGCCGTCGGCCTGGACCGCCATTGGCCTGGCCGCCTCGGCGGCCGCCGCGGCCCTCTTTGGCCTCGGCGCCGGCCTCGCCCTGGCCATGGCCGGCGTGGCCCTCCTCGCCTCGGGGTTTTTTGACATTGTCGACGGCCAGGTCGCGCGCGCGACGAACACGCAGAGCAGGCGCGGGGCGTTTCTCGACTCGGTCTCTGACCGCGTCGCCGAGGCCGCCGCCTTTGTCGGCATGGCAGTCGGCGGCGTCGCCTCGCCGCAGCTAGTCGTGCTCGCAGCCGTCCTCTCGCTCATTGTCAGCTATACGAGGGCCAGGGCAGAGTCCCTCGGCGTGGGCCTCGCCGGCGTCGGCGTCGGCGAGCGCGCCGAGCGCCTCGCCATAATCGCAGTCGCCGCCATCATTGCGGGAGCCGTGCAGGCGCCGCACATAATGGACTATGCGCTGGCGCTAGTCTGCGTGCTGGCCGGAATCACCATAGTCCAGCGCGCCGTCCGCGCGCACAGGGGCCTGGACGCCTAGCGCAGCCTGCCGCGCTTGCGGCGCGAGTCCGCCGAGCGTATCTTTAGTATCCCAAAGTGTATCGCGCACGAGATGCAGTACCATTTTAGCACGCGCGGCGAGGCTATGTATGTCCCCTGCGCGCGCAGCTCGCGCGCGAGCTGGTGCTCGACGAGGTTTAGCCTAGAGGTGACCTTTTTTGCCTTGTCCTTTGGGACTGTCTGGCCGCAGTTGGTGCACTGGACGACTCCCGAGGAGCCCTTGCCCCCCTTTTTGCGTCCGCGGCTGGCGCGCTTTAGGGGCAGCGCGAGCACCCCCGCATCCGGCGCGGGCGCCCCATCTAGGCCACCCTGGAGAGGCGCGCCTCGACCTCGTCCCAGTTCACGACGTTCCACCACGCCGCGACATAGTCGGGCCTCTTGTTCTGGTAGCGCAGGTAATAGGCGTGCTCCCAGACGTCCAGGCCCAGCAGCGGAACCAGGCCGCGCGTGCGCGGGCTGTCCTGGTTTGGCATGGCCGCATACTCTACGGCAGACGAGGACGGGTTGTAGGCCAGCCAGCCCCAGCCGCTGCCCTGTATCACCGCAGTCGACGAGGAGAACTTTTCCTTGAACGCCGCAAAGCCGCCAAAAGCCGAGGTTATCGCGTCGGCCACCCTGCCGCCCGGCTCGCCGCCGCCCTTGGGGGACATGCTGGGCCAGAACAGCGAGTGGTTTTCAAACCCGCCGCCGTTAAAGTTGACCGCGCCGCGAACCCCCTCCGGGACCGAGGGCAGCGAGGAGAGGAGCCTGTCTATGGGCATCGCCTGCACGTCGGCGGGGCACTTTTCGAGGGCCGCGTTGAGCTTGTCCGTGTAGGCCTTGTGGTGCCTAGAGTGGTGGATCTCCATTGTCTGCGCGTCGATGTGGGGCTCTAGGGCGTCATGCGCGTAGGGCAGGTCGGGCAGCGTGTGCGTCGCCAACGCGCGACCCCCCGCGGGGGGTATAATTTAACGGTTTATGGGCCGCGCGGGCGCGGGAGCCCGTGCCGGCCCACCCCTGGCCGTGGCGGGCGCAAAGGGGCCCTCCCGGGGCGCCCGTGGGCGGCCGGCGCGCGGCACGGCCCCCTAGGCCACGTCCACGCCGCCGACGCGCACGCCCGAGCCGGCCCCGACATGCCCTATCGCCTGCGAGGCGATCCCGTGGCCTCGCAGGGCCGCGATGATGCCGCGCGCGTCGGACTCGGCGGCGATGACGCAGAGGCCCACGCCCATGTTGAACGTGCGGTACATCTCGGCGTCCTCCACGCCCCGCGACCTGATGAGCTCCATTATGGGCGGCGTTCTCGGCAGCGAGTCAATCTCGTACGACGCGCGCCTCAGGCGCAGCAGGTTTGCAAAGGCGCCTCCCGTGATGTGGGCCATCCCGTGCACGTCAAAGCGCGACAGGACTTCAAGGGCTGGAACGCTCCGCGAGCTAGAGTTCGTTCTGCTCTAGCATCTCCGTGCGAGGTCTAGAGCGTAAACGCTCTGCGAGCAGTCTAGGGATACAGAACGAACTCGAGCTCGCGCGCACATGTGAAAAGGGGTATTTGTGTGGTTGAGGCGCATTCCTATCGAACTTTGTGCCATTATCACGTCCGCCAAATATTGTCGGACATCTACGCTGATTTTGGGCGAGCATTCGCACTAGGCGCCAATTGCCGAGTTCACGGCAACAAGCATTATCATGGTTGCGACTGTTGTGAGCAAGAGTCCCATGACCAGCAATGCCTGCCCAACCAAGGTTTTTGGCCCAATGCTTCCAATCACGTCTTCCCTGTTTTTCAGCGCTGCGGCATAGGCCTTGAATATTATCTTGTACATTTCGCTCTCTGGCGCGGTAACCCATGCCTGTATCGCCCCTTCGTTCAGGGCAGATTCCATTGTGATCAAGTTTGAGCTAAACGGGCTCCGTATCTTTACTGCCCTGAGCGCCCATGCTGAGAGGCAGGCAGAGCCAAGCATGGACGCAAGACCAAACATCCCCAACAGCAGCACCACCACAATTGCCTGCGTTTCCCGCAGGTTCATCATGACGACACTAGAGAGCTCTCCGGCGTTAAGTAGCCACGCAAGCCCCCCGATTCCGGCAATCATGACGCCCAGCACTATTGCGCTTGCGGCCAGCGTTGATTTTGCCCGAGTCACGAGGCCGTTTATGGCCCAATCGTACTCTTGTAGGCCTATGTACAAGATTGAGGCCAGCACTTGCAGCTTTGTGTCCAAATGCCCATTCCCCCGCATCACTCGCGCCCCTGCGCCTGCCGCACTGCCATCACTCTAGCCCGCCCCACGGCTTGCTGTCCTTTGCCTTGTGCGGATACATGATCTTGGTAGGGTCTATGCTCCTGAGTATCGCGGTGGCCTCCTCCTCTGTCATCTTCTCGCCCCCGGCGTGGTAATCCTTTGCCAACAAGGCAGCCCCTGCCCCGAGGCTATTTTAAACGTGCCGGCGTCGGCACAGATCCCAAACGTGGAAACCCAGGACGCCGCGGGTGTGGAGCGCGCTTTGGAGGCAGCCGGATGTTATGCCCCTCGCAAGACTCTGGAACCTACGCTGCCATTAGCGCGCCCGGCAGGACCCGTTTCCTGCCCAGCCGGCTCCCGGGTGCGAGTGTATAACGGTCCGCGCACTGCGCGCCACGGGCGACATCGTGGGTGTTCTAGCCGCCTCGTTCTGGCCCGGCGCGCGCACCCTCGCCCGCCTCGCCAACCCTTGGCCGATTCCGGTGGTAGCATGTGGCCAGGCGCGGCCTGAGCGGGGATCCGGGATTTTTGGGCAAAAGATCCGCCTTCAAGCCAGAGCGCGCATTGAGCGGGCAAACGGGAGGCGCGTGACGGCGGAGCCGAGCAGGCGCGGCGTGACGGCGGAGCCGAGCAGGCGCGGCGTGACGGCGGAGCCGAGCAGGCGCGGCGTGACGGCGGAGCCGAG
>RHFA01000049.1 GCA_003724275.1 Thaumarchaeota archaeon S13 | reverse complement strand
CGCCGGGAGCCCGCAACGGCCAGGGCGGCGCCCATGGCCCTGCGCGGCGACGGGGGGCGACAAGGCTCCGCCCGCGGGCGCACAAGGGCGCCCATGCGCAACAGTGGGGGTTTGTGGCTTCCGGCCCTGCGCCACGCAGGAACATCCCGGCGGGCGCAAGTCTGCGGCCGCCGATGGCGCCGTCGGGCGCATGGGCGGCCCGGTCAGGCCCGCCTGCCACGATGCACTTGGCATCATAGTGAGGGGGGAGTTTTGACGGGGGAGCCCGATGGCACGTGCATCTGTTGCAGAAGCGTGCCCGGGACGCGGGCGTCCGGAAAGCGGCAGGCTGCCAACGCCCAGAAAGGGGCATCGCTTGCCAACCATGGCAGGCACAGCCGCAAAAACAGGCAAGCGCTCAGCCGTGCGCACGGGGCGGTGATTGGAGACTTTGGCGCCTCATCAAGGGCCGTGCCGGCTCTGTTGCGGATCCCGCGGCATTCCCGCAGGCAGGCTCTAAAGGGGCATCACATGGGGGCATTAAGGCCAGACCTTGGGGTGATGATGTTTTCTAGGGGCATTTCCACTACGGCCTGCACGTTCTCAAGGAGCTTGATCGACTCTGCATGCTCGTGCGTGGCGGTGTCTAAAAGCAGCAGCGACATGTCAGATATGGCCTGGCGGGCGTCTTGCCGCACGTATATTTCGTACCGGGTTAGCGCGTTGGTCAAGGTCAATGACAGCGCCCCAAGAGATCGATAGTACTGTTCTTTATCCTTCATTTTGAGCACTCTGGAAATTGTTTTGTGGCATCCGTCAAGTGTGTGTTTTAGGAACGCGGTGTTTTTGGCGTGTTCTTTTTTCATGCGTGACGCATGAGCCAACGAGCGCTGAATGGCAAAGATGGCCATGCCAAGGGCCGCAATGCTTGTGAGGGACCCGACTATGGCAAGTGCTGGGTTCAGCGAAACGAGACTCTCTAGGACGCCCGGAATCACCGTCAACCCACCGTGTTTATGTGGGCACCAGGGCGCAGAAGCGCCGCCTCGATGTCTTTCAGGACTTGCCTTATCAGGCGCCGGTCGTAGTGAATGGCTATGCCCTCGACGTGGGACTGGAGCGTGGATGGATCGCATGATCTCATTTCGTGGATCGCCACAGTCGCCACGCAAAGCCAGTCAATTTTCCTGCCAGATACCGTCTCTAGGAACCTTTTGGCCTTAAACGACAATGGAATATACGCCCCGCTCATGACGGCCTTTTTCCGTATAATCCGGACAAAGTCTGCGCCAAGAAACGAAGAAAACGTCCCATACTCGTGCAGATGGTAGTCGTATCCCAGGTCCAGCCCAAACCCAATTTGTGCGATAAACGCGCACTTTTGGAGGCGCGCTTGCTGCTCAAAGGAAAACCTGGTGGCCTGTGGAAGTATGCCGTGTTCCTGCAAAAAGCCGACAAATGTCTCTAGCCTTACGCGCGATGTATGGGTCATGGCAACCAGCGTGAATACTCCATTGCGTCCATGTTTAGGCTTGTCAGGCACGGGTCAACCACGTGCCCTCCTGTAGGATCAGGGATGGCGCTGGCGCCGTCAGGCCCCTGGAAACCATCACGTCCGGCATTGGAAATGCTGAACGCCTCGGCAGACAGCCTACTTGTCACTGACAGGGCCTCACGGGCAGGCCTGGGATCTTTTAGCGCAATGCTCATTTTCCACATGCCCCGCAATAGCTAGAGAGCGCCTCAAGGGAATGGCAAACGGCCCGATTCAGGCTAGATGCCATGGACTTGCGCTCGGCAAAAATGATCACGCTGCCCTCCTCCTTCCCGGAAGTGACTCCCATCCCAAAAAACCTCGCCTCGTGGCCTCCGGGGGGCTCTTGGGAAACTTTGGGCGGATCGAGCTCAAACGCTATGGCAGTGAACTTGCACGCAAGCGGCCCGTCGCCGATCCTTGGACGTGTCATGTTATCCCCGTCAGTTGTGACACTGGCCCGCACAAGCACCTCGTCCGCGGTTTGCAGGCAGTCAACCACGGCGCCCACCATTGCGCCAGGGACACCTGCGGGCAGCCTTGCCGTCCAGCTAATGTCAAAGGTGGACTCTTCGACCTTTGCGCTTATGTGCTCGCCATGCCCTATCACGTCTACGTCTTGCAGGTCGAGGCCTGGGACGGAGGAATGGATGATGTGGGGAATGGTGCCCTTTGAGAGCATGTCGTCAATGTCCCTGCAGGCGTCCCTGACATTTGCTGGCGCTAGAGAGTGCCTGCCGGTCAGCGTTACGGATATTCGGGCCTCTTTGGCCATGGTGCGCCGTGGCGGCACGGGGGTGCTATATACCCCACACTTTTTGCCGGATCCGGCAAGGCTCCCGGGGCGGATACGCGGGCGCCAGGCGCGGCCTGGCGGCCATGACCTGGCCTCGCAAACCCCGCGTGGCCGCGCCGCCCGCCTCGGTTTTTATACAGACTCCCGCCCGCCGCGCCGCCGTGGAGGTAACCGTCGGCCACACGCCTGACGCCGATGACGCGTTCATGTTCTATGCCATGCTCACCGGCAGGGTGGACATGCGCGGCCTCGAGGTCAGGCATACCGTCGAGGACATTGAGACGCTAAACAGGGCAGGCGCCGGAGGCGGCGCGCCGGACGTCACGGCCGCCTCTGTCCACGCGTGCGCGCACATGCCGGGCCACACGATACTGCGCAGCGGCGGCAGCTTTGGCCTGGGCTACGGCCCGCTCGTCGTCGCGCGCGGGGACGCGACGCTGGAGGACGTGGCGTCCTCGAGGGTCGCCGTGCCGGGCCGCCTCACGTCGGCGTTTTTGCTGATGCGCCTCATGGTCGGCGAGTTTGAGCACGAGGAGATGCGCTTTAGCGACATTCCGGCCGCAGTCGCCTCGGGCAGGGCCGGCGCGGGCCTCGTCATACACGAGACGCAGCTGTCCCACGAGTCCGAGGGCCTGCGCAAGGTCGCCGACCTCGGCGAGTGGTGGCACGCGCGGACCGGCGGCCTTCCCGTCCCGCTGGGCGTCAACGTCGCGCGCACGTCGCTGGGCGGGGAGGCGATATCGCGATTTGACGCGTGCCTGCGCGACTCTATCGTGTACGGCCTGGCCCACTTTGGCGAGGCGATGGACTATGCCATGGAATACTCGCGCTCAAAGCCGCGCGAGCTGGTCGAGAGGTTTGTGAGAATGTACGTAAACCCCGTGACAGTCGAGATGGGGGCCGCCGGCGAGGAGTCCATAGCGCGCGTCCTGGCCATGGGCCGCGAGGCCGGCCTCGTCCCGCAGCACGAGCCGCGCGTGGCGGCAAAGGGCTAAATCTGCCCCGCGCGGGCCGCGCGCGCGTGATACGGGTAAACCCGCGGACCATGGGCGCCGGCGCGGCGATGCTCGTGGCCGGCACGATAATGGTCGCGTACCTTGGCCTCGAGGCGCCGGCGGGCAGGCAGGGCATGACTGACGACGAGGTCGCCGAGCTCCTCCTCGCCGAGCGCGAAAACTCTGACCTTGTCATACTCGCGAGCATACTCGTCGGCGTCGGGTTTTTGCTCGTCCTCATAAGCCTCGGGACCGCGCGCGGCGAGGGCGGCGTGAGGGCCCGCGAGGTCAAAAAGCCCGCGGCCTGACTCAGCACTCTGCGCCGCCGCGCGGGATGCGCCGCGCGAGCAAGGCCGGCGTCACTAGCAGGACCGGTATGGAGATCGCAATGAGGCCGGTCTGGGCCTGCGAGAGCGCGGCGCCGAGGGCAATGCCACCTGCGGTCCCGATGATTGCCGAGGCCGCCGAGCCCGCGCATGTCGGGCACGCCACAAAGAGGCCCGTTATGGCCCCGACGCCAGACACGCTGCGCCGCGCGCGCGAGGCCGACAGCGCGACGGCCGCAATCGACATGTTTAGCGCGACGAGCCACGAGACGGCGGCCTGCAGGACCAGGTTTATGGGGACCACCTGCAGGCCGACGCTGTCCGTGGCGTAGACTAGGACCTTTGGCATGTAGCCCGGCGCGTCGCAGCACGGGGCGACCTCGACGGAGGGTATGTCGGCCCCATAGTGGTACGAGAACGAGACGCCGGGCTGGTGGACTAGCGTGCCGGACACCAGCGCAAAGGCCGCGCCGTACGCCACGAGCGTGGCCCAAAACACCGTGCGAGGCCTGCGCGCAAGCGTCGCCGCCGCGGCCCTGCCCAGCGCGCCGCGGCCAGAGGAGGCCATCTCGGCGTGGAGGCGGCGCGCGCCCCACGCCGAGCACGCCATGGCGGCCACCAGCAGCGCATAAAACAGGTAGGCCATCCTTTGCAGCGGCTCTAGCGCGCCGGGGGCTATGATCGACGGGTCCGTGGCGTACCTCGCATACACTGCAAACAGGACGGCGATCGAGGCCAGGCCGACGGCGAGGGCACGCGCTCCGGCGCTCATGACGAGAGCCTCGGGACGAATATGTAGACGATCGCGATTATCTCGAGGCGCCCGAATATCATCATAAAGCTCATGACGACCTTTGTCGCGGGATCCGTGTCCACGTCGACGATCCCGCTAGAGAGGCCGCCAGTCGTGATGAGGCCAGTCGCCTCGAGTATGGCGTCGTCATAGTCGGCCCCCGTCGAGCCCGCAATGTGCGCGCCGGCGAGGAGCGCGACGGCCGGAAAGAGCGCGAGGACGATGATCGTCGAGTAGGCCTCCTTCCTGGCACCCTCGGTCAGCGACGAGGCGCGCCCGCGGGCCACCTCGGCGACGCCGCGCAGGGCCATCATCCTGTAGACCTTTATCCCGCCGGCCGTCGAAAAGCCGCACCCGCCGACTAGCATGAGGACCGTGAGTATGGCGTGCGAGACGGCGTTCGTGCCCCCGAGGGGCGCGTACTGCAGGCCCGCCGTCGTGCTAGCCGAGACCGTGTAAAAGACCGACTCGAGGGCTCCCATGCCGCTAGTCGCGATAAAGAGGAGCGACGCGCCGCCGAGCAGCGCAAAGTAGGCCATCACCTCCCTGCCGAGCTTTGGCGAGAGGAACTTTTTGCTCACAAACGCATAGTGGAACGTGAACGGCAGCGCGCCGAGGACCATCGCGGCCATGATGACAATCTCGGACTGCCACGCGAGGCCCGATATCGCCCCGGACGACGGCACAAAGCCGCCCGTGGACACCGTGCTCATCGCGAGCGCAAAGTTGTCAATGATGTCGCGGCCCCCAAACGCGTAGAGGAGCGAGGCGACTATGGCGATATAGAGGCCAAATATGACGGCGATCGTACCAAAGAGCTCGCGCAGGTGCAGCGTGCGCCCGGAGATAAAGCCGCGCATCGACTGCAGCTTGCCCTCGGGGTAGAACGCCGTCATTACGAGGTAGATAAAGCTCATGCCGCCGACGAGCTGCGTAAAGCTGCGGTAAAAGATAAACGACTTTGGGAGCGTCTCGGGCTCCTCGAACAGCGATATGCCGCCGGTCGTAAACCCCGCGGCGCTCGAGAAAAAGCTGCTCGCAAAGCTCTCGACGGGCGGAATGTCGCCGAACTTTTCGACATAGAGGTAGGGGATTGTGCCAAACAGCGTCAGTATGAACAGGCTCGAAAAGACGAGGACCGAGGCCTGCCGCAGGTTTAGGCTCGCCTTTTCGCCGTACGAGTTGAGAAAGAACCCCGTGACGAGCAGCAGGACCGTCGTCAGGTAGATGCCAGTCGCCGTCTCAAACTCGCGCAGGACAGTCGAGACTATTGCCGGAACGAGTATGAGCACGCCGGCAAACTGGAGGACAAAGCCGAGGTTGCCGAGGATTGCCTTTATCGGCGGGCTGAGGAGGCGCGGCGCGCGCGTGACCGAGTCGCGTATCGCGTTGGCGATCGTCACCTGGAGTATAATCCCGACGACGTCGCCCCTGCGCGAGATCACGGGCAGCTTGCGGATGCCCCTGGACTTCATCTCCGAGAGGGCCTCGCGCAGCGTGGCGTCCTGGCCTATCGTGTGGAGCGGCGAGCTCATTATGTCGCGCAGCGTCGTGGCCTCGGCGTACACGGTGATGTCGCCGACCTTGCTGAGTATGTCCTGGTCGGTCACGATCCCCACGGCCCTGCCGTCCCTGCCCGTCACGATGATGTCGTCGCGCTCGTAGCGCTGGAGCGTGTGAGCGGCCTCGCGCGTGAGGGTCCCCTCGCCGAGCATGAGGACGTCGCGGGCCATGTACGCCGAGACGGGGCGCGTGAGGACGTACGAGACTGATCGCTCCGGGGCCGCTGACATTTTCGGGCCTGCGGGCCGCGCGTTGATATTTTAACTGAGTAGGGGGCCGTCGGCGTGCTTATAAGGGCCCATGGGCCGCGTGCGCGCCAGTCATGCCGATGGACATAGCGCACACCGAGCCCGACTATGAGACGGTCCGCATAGGCCACGTGGGGTATGTCGACCCCTACGGCCTCGAGGGGATCGCCATCCTCAAGTCCGGCTCTGGGGGCCAGTTCCACATCAGGTCCTTCTCCGGCGAGGTAGCGGGGTACATCATGAGGTTCCTCGGCGACTCGCGCGACGAGATACCCACGGTCTACCGCATGATCGAGGAGATATGCGAGAGCAACGGCCTCGTCCTCGTCAAGGTCAAGATATACGACAGCAGCGAGGTCCTGCGCGCAAACCTCTACTTTACGGGCAGGGACGGCGACATGGTCCTGCGCAACTATCGCGCCTCTGACGCGCTGGCCCTTGCGGCCTTTTACAACATACCCATACTTGTCAGGAAGACGCTCCTGAGGGCCAGCGTCGAGGCCTAGGTCACGACGTCGGCGAGCCTGCCGGCGTCGCGCGCGCGCGCAATCTCCATGGCGATCCTGCGGCCAACGCCGATCGTGCGCCCGTGCGTGTACTTTGTGTACGGCGACGTCGTCGCGAGTATGGGGTTGCCGGGCACGCGCATGGACACGTCATACACGACAAGCTCTAGGTCCTTTGTTATGACCGACTGGAGCGAGAACGGCCCGATGACGCCGGGGCGGTACATCGAGCGCGCCGCGCGCACAAACCTGTCGCCGATGCCAAACACGCGCTCGAGCAGCGACTCGCGCACGCTCGCCGGCGTGTGGCCGACCTCGACGTTCTGTATGTCAATGTCCATGTCGAGCTGCTGCCGCGCGGGAAGCGCGTTATAGTCGTGTATGTTTGACTGCAGGCGGCGCTCGACTCCGAGAAACTCTGCCTCGGGCGTGAGCGGCGTCGAGAAAAAGTTAAAGTTCATGTACGTGCCGATCGCGAGCTCCTCGATCGCCGCGCGCCGCAGGCCCGCGCGCGTGATGGTCCCGCTGCGGATGCGCTCGCGCGACTTTGCCTCATAGTCCTCCCTCGAGGACACCGTAAAGAACGCGCGCTCGAGGCGCCTCCTGCCCTCCTGGACCTTGACGATGCACGGGCCGTCAATCTCCTCGGGGCGCACGACGCGCGGGTGCCTGATGCCGGCCTTCCTGAGCAGGTCGTACTGGTTTTTGGCCTCGTCGCGCTCCTCGGCGCGCAGCATTGCGCGGTTGCCAAAGAGCGGCACGCGAAACGAGTTCTCTATGCGGGCGTAGCCGAGGTACACGGCAAAAGACCTGTGCGGGACCACTATCGTCGAGGACTCGCGCATGGACCGCTGCACGCGGGCAGACGCCATGTCCGCAAAGCGCGCGAGCGTGACGACCTCGTCGGCGACCCTCGAGAAGCGCCGGTAGGGCGCGTCGCGGCCCCTCTGGCAGTAGACGGCCGTCTGCAGGCCCTCGTCCTTGGCCCCGTCCATTATCTCGAGGGCAGAGTGGCTCCCCATGACGCCCACCCTGGGCTCGCCGTACGAGGCGGCGAGGCGCTGCATCTGCGCACGAGGTATCACGCGCGCGGGCCGCTACGGAGCGGCTAATATAGCTATTACGCCCCGCGCGCGGGCCGCGAAGGTTTATCGGGGCGCCGGCCCGCCGCGCGGGCCGTGCTCTACAGCTTTGAGCTCGTCATGCTGGGCGTCATTGTCCTGGGGGCCATGGCCGCGTGCGGCTGCGCCGTCCTGTGGCGCCGCAGGCGCGAGGGCGCCGAGCCGCCCGCCCCGCCGGCCGAGCGCGGGCCGGCAAACCCATAAAGCAGCGCGCGCGCGCGGCGCGCGCGCATGAGGATCACGGTGGGCATGACGGGGAGCACGGGGGCCGTCTATGGCGTGCGCATGCTCGAGGTTCTCTCCTCGCTCGGCGTCAGGACGCACCTCATAATGAGCGACTGGGCCAAAAAGTGCATCTCGATGGAGACGGGCCGCTCGCCGGCTGACGTCGCGGCCCTGGCCACGGCGGTCTCGGAGGACTCGAACATGGCCGCGAGCGTGTCCAGCGGCACGAGCGCCTCGGACGGCATGATAGTGGCCCCGTGCAGCATGAAGACGCTCGCGGCCATATCGCACGGCTATGACGAGACGCTCGTCGCGCGCGCCGCCGGCGTCACGATAAAAGAGTCGCGCAGGCTTGTCCTTATGGCGCGCGAGACGCCGCTGTCGGCCATACACCTGGAGAACATGCTGCGCCTTGCCCGCATCGGAGTCGTCATACTCCCGCCCGTCACCGAGTTTTACACGTCGCCCAGGACGATTGACGACATTGTCGACCACGGCGTGGGCAAGTGCCTAGACCAGTTCTCGCTGGACCACGGCCTCTACAGGCGCTGGGGCGGGGCTTGACCGAGTGCGCCGCGTCCGTGAGGATACGCGCGCCGCCGGCCCGCGCCTTTGGCGTCGCGACGGCGTACGACTCGCTGCACGACAGGCTTCCGCGCCACTATGCAATGTCGAGGACGCGCTCGCGGCGCGGCGGCGTCGCCGTCGTGCAGGCGCGCATGGTCGTAGCCGGAATGGAGTGGAGCGTCATGGCGCGCCACACCGAGGACGCGCCGCGCCGCCACGAGACGGCCATAATCGGCGGCGACGGGCGCGGGACAACCATAGTGGAGACGTACGAGGGCGACGGCGACACGACGGTCCTCACGGTCCGCGCCAGCATTCGCCGGCGCGGCCCGCTCGGCGTGCCGCTGCCCGTGGGAAGGCGGGGCGCCCAAGAGTGGGTGAGTGGACTTGCCGCGGCCATTGCGCGCGCCGCCGAGTCCTAGATGGCACTTTGCGCTGCCGCCCATGCGCGGGCCTGCCGGCGCGCCCTAGGGGCCGGGCTTGTCGCTTGTGACGTCGGCCTTTGGCCTGTCGGCGGCCTTTGGCCGCTCGGAGGCGTCGTCGGCCTTTGGCCGGTCCCCGCCGTCAGCGTCGGCCTTGCCGCCCTTGAACTCGGCTAGCTCGCGCTCGCCCTCCATCTTGCCCTTTTCATACTCGCCGCGCGAGCGCCCGAGCGTCTTTGCGAGCTCTGGTATCTTTTTTGCCCCAAATATGAGGATCGCCGCGAGGATCACGATGATAATCCACTCCTGCCCCGCTATGAATGCCGCCGCCCACGCTCCGGCCATGACGCGCAGCGCGCGCG
>RHFA01000055.1 GCA_003724275.1 Thaumarchaeota archaeon S13 | reverse complement strand
CCCTCAACGTTAGCGCTGGCCGCGGCAGGGCCCTGCTTGGCCTTGGCCGCGTCGCCGAGGCGCTCGCAGAGCTCGAGCGCGCCGTGGCCGCGGAGCCCAAAAACGCCGAGGCCCACGCCGACCTGGGCAGTGCCCTGCAAAGGCTGGGCCGGCACGGGGAGGCCCTCGAGTCAGTCGACAGGGCCATCTCCATAGATCCCGACGACGCGGACCTGCACGCCCGCAGGGGCCACATACTCAAGTCCCTCGGGCGCTCCGCCGAGTCGGGCGCGGCCCTTGAGCGCGCCGCAAGGGCAGGCCCCGCCACGGCAGGGCAGGCGCGGCCCTAGGGCGCGGGCCCGCGGGCCAGGCGGGGTCCCGGCCGGCCCTGGGCACACAGATATATACAAAAATTCCGGCCACCCCGCCCAATGGGCAAGCGAAAGGTCCTCAACGAGAGCGCGCTCAGGGAGGTTCGCCTCCCGCAGGAGGGCGAGCTGCTGGGTCGCGTCATAAAGCTCCTCGGCAGCGACCAGGTCCTCGTAAAGTGCATGGACGGCGTGACGAGGCGCGGGCGCATTCGCGGCAAGCTAAAGCGCCGCATATGGATACGCGACAATGACATTGTCATCATCGCGCCGTGGGACTTTAAGGAGGCCGAGCGCGGCGACATTGTGTGGAGGTTTACGCTGCCGCAGGTCGACGGCCTCAAGGACGGCGGCCACCTGCCAAGGGACTTTTGAGCCAGATCGACGAGGCCGTCGACGCGCTCGAGGGGCGCCTCGAGGCATCCCTTGCCAGGCGCGGGCCCTCGCGCGGCGAGGGGCCGTTCAAGGGCAGAAAGGTCATCGGCGAGGTCTTTGACCGCGTGACGGTTCACGCGATACACTCGATGATCCGCGAGGGCACGCTAGGCGGCGTCAACGGGGCCGTGAGCGCCGGCAAGGAGTCCGTCGTGTTTTGGGCCAAGGGTGCCGGAGGGGAGGACATTGCGCTAAAGGTCTACCTCGTCGCCACGGCGGGGTTTCGCCGGCGGGCCGCGTACATGGAGGGGGATCCGCGCTTTGGGCGCGTGCGCGGCGGCACGCGGGCCATGGTCCACGCGTGGGCCCAAAAGGAGTTTAGGAACCTCTGGAGGGCCCGCTCGCGCGGCGTGCGCGTGCCGCGGCCCATCGCCGTGAGCAAGAACGTCCTGGCCATGGAGTTCATAGGCGAGCGCGGCGTGCCGGCGCGCACGCTCAACGCCACGCGCGCCGGCCGCGCCGAGTACGAGGAGGCCCTCGCCATACTCGAGGCCCTCTGGCGCGAGGCCGAGCTCGTCCACGGGGACCTCTCGGGGTACAACCTGTTTTTTGCCGCCGGCGGCGTCATGGCCTTTGACCTCGGCTCGGCAGTCGACACGCGCCACCCCATGGCGCTCGAGTTCCTCAAAAGAGATATTAACAATGTGACGGGCCTCTTTGTCAGGCACGGGCTTGAGGTCGAAAACCCGGCAGACGTGCTCGCGAGGGTGACGAGATGAGCTTTGAGAGGAGGGTGAGGATACCGGCGGCGAGGATTGGCTCGCTCGTGGGCCGCGCGGGCAGCGCAAAGTCGGGCATCGAGTCCGCGTGCGGCGTGAGCGTCGAGATAGACTCCGAGTCCGGCGAGGTCGTCGTTCGCGGCGACCTCGCCGACGCCGCGTCTGACCCTTTCAGGGCGTCAGAGATAGTCTCGGCCGTCGGGAGGGGCTTTTCGCCCGAGGCGGCCATGTCGATATCCGGCGAGAGCACGCTGCACATAGTTGACCTCAGGGACGTAGCCGGCAAGTCGCGCGCGCAGATCGAGAGGGTAAAGGGGAGGATAATCGGCGAGCGCGGCAGGGCGCGCAGGAACATGGAGGAGCTCAGCGGCACGAGGATATGCGTCTATGGGCGCACGGTCTCCGTCATTGGCCATCCCGAGGCCGTCAGGGTGGCCCTCGACGCGATCGGCGCGCTGTGCGCCGGGAGCATGCACGCCTCGGTGTACCGCAGGCTAGAGGCCGCGCGGAGGCGCCAGAGGGCCGAGAGGGCCCTGCTCTGGGAGGGCCAGCATGTCTAGCCCCGCCTCGTTCAACCAGATATCGCCGAGCGAGTTCTTTTACAGGAACCGCGACCTGGCCGGCTTTAGCAACCCGACGCGCTCTCTCTACACTGCCGTGAGGGAGTTTGTCGAGAACTCGCTTGACGCGTGCGACCGCAGCGGCACGCTGCCCAACGTCCACCTCACGATAAGGGCCGTCAAGAAGGACGAGCCCGACCCGCGGCACTATGAGCTCACCGTGACTGACAACGGGCCGGGCATCCCGCCAAAGCACGTCCCCCTCGCGTTTGGGACCGTCCTCTATGGGTCAAAGTTCATCCTGCAGCAGACGCGCGGCATGTTTGGCCTCGGCGCGACGATGGCCATACTCTACGGCCAGATAACGACAAACAGCGCCGTGCGCGTAAAGAGCTCGACGGACGGCGAGACGCGCGACGAGTACGAGATGCTCCTTGACATACAAAAAAACAAGCCCGTCATTCAAAAGCACGTGACCGTGCCCGCGAGGTCGCGGGGCCTGAGCGTGAGCATACGCCTCGAGGGCGACTACACAAAGGCCGGCGCCAAGATACGCGACTATGTCTACAAGACGGCCCTCATCACCCCATACGCGACGCTCACGTTTGACGACCCAAAGGGGAACAAGTACCACTATGCGCGAATAATAAAGTCCATGCCCGCGCCGCCGACTATAATCATGCCGCACCCCCACGGCGTGGACGTCGAGACCATACGCAGGATGATGGTCGAGAGCATGGTGGGGATGCCCACGATGGACGAAAAGATGATGGAGCGCCTGCGCCGCGAGCTAAAGACAAAGTCGCTTGCGCGAGACACTGTCCTAAAGGCCGCGAGGCGCAGGTGGAAGGACCTCACGCGCAGCACGCGCATAGCCGTCGCGCTCGTCTCGGCCCTAGGCGTCGAGCCCGAGCGCCTTGACCGCATCCGCGTAGACGACATCAACATTGCGCGCGGCGAGCTCACCTACTGGGACTATTCGTCCTCAAAGTCCTCAAGCGTGAGGCTGGACCCCGAGGGCGAGCACTATGCGCAGCTTGCGCACATGGTCCAGGGCGAGACGCTTGCGGCAATGCTCACAAAGCGCTTCCAGCGCGTCGGGCGAAAGACGGCCGAAAAGTTCTCGGCGTTTGCCGGGTTTAGGCCAGAGGCCCGCCTGGGCAACATGTCCAACGAGGACCTCGTCAAGCTCAGCGACTCGCTGCAAAAGTTCACAGAGTTCAAGCCGCCCGACCCGCAGTGCCTGGCCCCCCTCGGCGAGGTCCCCCTGGAGCGCGGCATGAGGCGCTCGCTAAACCCCGACTTTTGCGCAGTCGTGCAGCGGCCCGCGTCGGCGTACTCGGGATTTCCCTTTGTCGTCGAGCTCGGCGTGGCGTACGGCGGCGAGGTCCCCTCTGACGGGCCGAGGGTATACAGGTATGCAAACCGCATACCGCTGCTGTACGACGAGGGCAGCGACGTCGTCCTCAAGGTCGTCGGCGACATTGACTGGCCGCGCTACAAGATAAAGGGCGACCCGCCGCTGGTCATCGTCTCGCACATCTGCTCGACGCGCATACCCTACAAGACCGTCGGCAAGGAGAACGTCGCCGACCGCGCCGAGATAGAGCGCGAGCTGCGCCTGGCCCTCCAGTACCTGCTGCGCAAGCTCGCAACATACATGTCAAAGAGGGGCCAGGCCGAGAGCGCGCGCAAGCGCGCCGACCTGTACGCAAAGTACATACCCCTCGTCGCGCAGTTTTGCACCGAGCTGGCCGGCAAGAGGAAAAAGCCGGCCTATGAGGACATGCTAAGGCAGGCCCAGGCGGCCGCCGGCGTGCCGGCAGGGGGCGGCGGCGATGGCGCCGGCGCGGCAGGCGACGGCGCTGCCGGCGGCCAGGCGACGATCGACGGAAAGCCTAGCCCATAAGGTCGCCTATTGCCATGAGGAGGCGCGAGTTTTGCTCGCGCGTGCCGACCGTCGCGCGCAGGCAGCCCGTGCGCCCCCCGACGCGCCCTAGCAGGCGGACCGATATCCCCTGCTCGGCGAGTGCCCTGTGGACCTGCCTGTGCGAGTCGCCGGCGTCAAAGAGGACAAAGTTTGCCTGCGAGGGGAACGCCTCGATGTTTGCGTGGGCCGAGAGGCCCCGAACGAGGCGCTCGCGCTCGGTTATCACGGCGGCGGCGGCCTCGCGCATCGCCGCGACGCCGCCCTCGCGCAGCGAGGCGATCGCCGCCTCTATGGAGACTGACGATATCGGGTATGGGTACTGGACCGCCGAGGCAAACGCGCCCGCCATGGCCGGCGGCATTGCCGCATACCCCACGCGCAGGCCCGCGAGGCCAAAGGACTTTGAGAGCGTGCCGACGACCGCAAGGTTCTCCTGCGAGCGGGCCATCGTGGCAAGCGAATAGCGCGCAAAGGCGGCGTACGCCTCGTCAATGATGACGAGGCCGTCAAAGGACCGTATGAGGCGCCTGAGGCGCCGCTCGGGAAACTGGAACCCCGTGGGGTTGTTGGGCGAGTCTATGTATATCGCGTCGGCGCCGCGCGCGGCCTCCTCTAGCGCGCCCATGTCGACGGTCATGTCGCGCCCAAAGGGGACGCGGCGGGCCGTCATGCCGTGCAGCGCGAGGCGCGCCTCGAGAAACGAG
The DNA here is from genome assembly GCA_003724275.1 of Thaumarchaeota archaeon S13. Classification (GTDB taxonomy): domain Archaea; phylum Thermoproteota; class Nitrososphaeria; order Nitrososphaerales; family Nitrosopumilaceae; genus JAHRAL01. Next base: position 6,392 of record RHFA01000055.1, on the reverse strand, counting down.
AATGTCGGGTCGGTCACGAGGACCCTCGCGCGGCGCGGCACCAGGTGCGACACGGCAAGGTCGAGTATCTGGTCAGACCCGCTGCCCACTACGACGCACCGCGGGGGCACGCCAATGTGGCGCGCAATGGCGCCCGCAAGGCGCCCGGCGCCGCCGTCGGGGTACTCGCGCACGTCGACTGCCCTTCTCGCCGCGGCAATGGCCGCTCCCACGGTGGCCCTCGGAATGACGAGGTTTTCGTTTGTGTCAAGGCGTGCCGTGGTCCCCTGCGCGCGCGCGGCCGGCTCGTACGCGCCGGCATTCGCGAGCTCGGCGACCCTTTTTGCCAGCGCGGCGCGGCTCAGTGCAGGCGCCCCCTGACGGCGTTTGCGTGGGCGGGCAGGCCCTCGGCTGCGGAGAGCGCGGCGATGTGCGGCATTGCCGAGCGCAGGGCAGAACGCGGCGCGCGCGCGGTCACGCGAAGCCTCACAAAGTCCAGCGCGGAGAGCGGGCCGCGCGAGCGGGCGCCGCGGCTCGTCGGGAGTATGTGGTTTGATCCCAGCGCATAGTCGCTCGCCGCAGACGGCGTGTCGCCGAGAAGGACCATCCCGGCCGACCTTATGCGCGCGGCATCGCGCGCCGGCGAGCGCGTCATCACCTGCACGTGCTCGGGCGCAAGGAGGTCCGCGAGGGAGAGGGCCGAGGCCAGCGAGGGGCACACGGCGACAAACGCGTTTCGCGAGAGCGACTTGCAGACGATCCCCGAGCGCGGCGTGGCCGAGGCGGCCTCGGCGGCCCTCTGCGCGACGCGGCGCGCGAGGCGCGCAGAGTCTGTCGCCAAAAAGCAGCGCGCCTCGGGGCTGTGCTCGGCCTGCGAGACGAGGTCGAGCGCGGCGTGGTCCGCGTCGGCTCCCGAGTCGGCCACGATGCCCAGCTCTGTCGGGCCGGCGGCCATGTCGATCGCCACCGTCGGGGACACGGCGAGCTTTGCGGCAGTGACGTAAGGGCCGCCCGGGCCGACGATCTTGTCGACTGGCCGGACCGTCGGCGTCCCGTGCGCCAGCGCGGCTATGGCCTGCGCGCCGCCCATGCGGTATATCTCCGTCGCGCCGCACATGTCCGCGGCGACGAGCGTGAGCGCGTCAATCTCGCCGTCTGGCCCCGGCGGCGAGGCGACTGCGATCCTCGGCACGCCGGCCACGCGCGCGGGAACTATGGACATTATCGCCGAGCTCGGATAGCGCGCCGCGCCGCCGGGCACATAGCAGCCCACGCTGCGCAGCGCGGCGAACTCGCGCCGGACTGTCGCGCCGCCGATCTGGAGCGTGCGGGCCCGCAACAGCGACATTGTCGAGGCCTCTGCCTTCCTGAGGCGCGAGGCGGCGGCGCGGACCGCGGCGAGCTCGGATCGCGTCACGCGCGAGCGCGCGGCTCGGACCTGCGACGGCGTGACGCGCAGCGCTGCCGGGCGGGCCGCGCCAAACCTAGCCTCGTAGCGCAGCAGGGCCTCGTCGCCGCCGCGCCTCACGCCGCCGACTATGGACGAGACTGCGCGCTCGACTGGCCGCGCGGGCGGGCCGCCCCACACGCCGGCCGCAAAGCGCCCGACGTCGCGCACGGAACGCACGGCAAGCGGCGCGCGCATGGCGCCTAGCGCCCCTTTTTGGCGCGCCGCGCCGCGCGCGCGGGCCGCGCTGGCCTTGCCTGGCGCCGCGGCCCGCCGTGGCCGGTCTCGGCGCGCGTAATCTCCTCTAGCTCTAGTATCTGGCGCGGCTCGTGGACCACGAGGCCCTGCGCGAGGCGCCGGACCTTTGGTATGAGCGCGTGGTACTCGGACTTTTTGACGACAGTGTTCACGCCATACCAGCCGTCCTCTCCGAGCGGGCTTATTGTCGGGCGCTTGAGCGACGGGATTGCGGCGAGGAGGCGCTCGAGGTTGCGCGCCTCGACGTTGAGGTACACGTGCAGGTACTTTTTGCCCAGGACCGCGCCGCGCAGCATTGTCACAATGTCAAATATCTTTTCGCGCCTCGCCGCGTCGCGCATCGCGTCCCTGTTTGCGATGAGGTGGGCCGTCGACACGAGCACGTCGTCGCCTATTTTCAGCTTGTTCTGCGTGAGCGTCGTGCCCGTCTCGGTCACGTCGAGTATCGCATCGACGTCCTCGGGGGGCTTTGCCTCTGTCGCGCCAAAGGATAGGTGTATCTGGACTGCCCTGTTCGTCCCCGTGCGCAGCCACGGCGTCACAATGAGAGGCTCGCGCGAGCCGTACCTCCTCCTGTACGACGCGCACGACCTCACAAACCTCGCCGTCGTCGTCAGGTACTCGGTGGATATGCGCAGCGTCCTCTTTTTCCTCGCATAGTCGCCTATCATCGCGTCAAGTCCCGCGTAGCGCTGGCCCGGAAAGGCCGTGACGAGCCTCACGCGGCCGTACTCGAGGTCGAGGAGCTCCTCGACGTCGGCGCGCGCCTCGCCGACCCAGTCGTTGCCCGTGATCCCGACGTCATAGAGGCCCTCGGCGACGAGCGTGGGTATCTCTTGCGGGCGCAGCATCTTTACGGTGATCTCGGGGTCGTCCAGGTACACCCTGTACGTGCGGTCCTTGCGCCTCACGCGCGTCCAGGCGCGCTCGAGGAGGCGAAAGGTCGAGTCCTCGAGGCTCCCCTTTGGTATGGCAAGCCTGACTGCCATCGGCAGAATGGCGGCGTTGTGGGTATATATCTAGTGCGCGGGGCCGCCGCGGCGGGAGGCCCCGTCACTGGCCCCCGGCGAGTATCTCCCTGGCGCGCGCCTCGGAGATGTCGCCCTCGGAGACCATGCGCGCGGCGACTGCGGCGGCCCGCGCCGGCGGCGCGCCGGCGGCGATCGCGAGGTTTCTGGCATGCAGCCTCATGTGGCCGGCCTGGATGCCCGTCGTCACGAGCGCGCGCATCGCCGAATAGTTTTGCGCGAGGCCGACGGCGGCCATGACACACGCGAGGTCCGCGGGCGCCGAGGCCCGCATGACCCGTGCGCAGGCGCGGGCCGTGGGGTGGATTCCGGATATCCCCCCGACGGTCCCGACTGCCAGCGGCACCTCGAGGCGCCCGGCGAGGTTGCCCTCCGCGTCGACGGACCACCCGCTTAGCGACGTGTACGCGCCGCCGGCCGAGGCGTGCGCGTGGGCCGCGGCCTCGATCGCGCGCACGTCCTGGCCCGTCGCCGTGGCTACTGCCACGATGCCGTTCATTATCCCCTTGTTGTGGGTCACTGCCCTGAACATGTCGTGCCTTGCGAGCTCGTAGGCCAGGACCATGTCGCGGACCGCGCCCTCGCCGCCCACCTCGGCGGCCAGGAACGTCGCCGTGGCTGACGCCATGCGCCGCGGCGAGTAGTTTGAGAGTATGCGCATCAGCGCGCGGCCGCCAGTCGCCGCCTCGATCGCCGGCGCGGCGGCCTCGCACATAGAGTTTGTCGCGTTTGCGCCCATTGCGTCTCCGACATCCACGTCCAGCTCGACGACTAGCTGCTCGGCGTCCCCCGTGCGCACGCGCCTGCACGAGACAGACCTAGCGCCGCGGCCCAGGCGCCGCAGCGTGCGGCTCGCCGAGTTTGCCGCCCCGAGTATCTCGCCGGACGCCGCGGCCACCCTGGCCTCGGCGTCATCCGCATATCCGCCGACTATCTGGACCTGGCCCACCATGCGCGCCTCGCCGGCGCTGGCCGCAAACCCCCCCGTCGCGCGCGCGGCGCGCGCGCCCCTCGAGGCCGCCGCGATGACCGAGGACTCCTCGGTCGCCATCGGGACGAGCACGTCGCGCGAGTTGACGACAAAGTTCGTCGCGATTCCCAGCGGCACGCCCATCGTGCCCACGGCGTTCTCGACCATCGCGTCGGCCTCCTCAAACCCAATCCCGCCGCCGCCGGAGAGAACCGCAATGTCGGCTTCATCTAGCGAGGCGGCCTCGCGCAGCGCCTCGAGGCGCGAGGCGCGGTCACGCTCGTAAAAGCGCGGGATCGACGAGCCGGCCACTAGCGGACCACCCTCACGAGGCGGTCGTCGCCGTCGCCGGCAAACCCGCCCGAGTCCGTGTTTGACGTTATCGCGTATATCGAGCCGTCCGGCGCGGCGGCGACGTCGCGCACTCGCCCGAGTCCGCCGATGACGGTCCCCTGCTCGCCGGTCCCAATGTCCACCGAGTGGACCGTTCCGGCGCGCAGCGAGGCGGCCATGACGGCGCCCTCGCCGCCCAGCGGGCCGCCGGCGTACACTACAATCCCGCCGATTCCAAGCGCTGGGTCAAAGCAGGCGACCGGCCCCACGCCGCTCCCGCCGGCGCACACCTCTTCGGGCCACCCGTGGTCCGCGCCGGCGGTGACCGGCGTAATCTCGTCGTTCTTTGTCGGGCCGGCGTCGGCGACTATCATAGTCCCGTCTCCGCCCCACGCGATCCCGCGCGGATCCCTAAACCCCGAGGCGTACACGGGCGAGCCGGCGACCGGGTTGTCATCTGGGACCGAGCCGTCGGCCCCCAGGCGCAGTATCTTGCCGGCGAGCGGGCCGCCCTCGCCCGGCGAGCCGGACGCCGAGCCCGTCCCGACATAGAGCATCCCGTCAGGCCCAAAGGCCATCGCGCCCCCGTTGGCAAAGGCCGACGCGGGTATCGAGTCGATCACCGTCCCGACGTCCGAGGCGCGCGCGCCGTCATGGCGTATCCACATGACCCTGTTCCATAGCTCGCCGCCCTCCTCGTACGTCACGTACGCATAGAGCGTCGGGCCGTTTGGCGGGTCCGGGTGCGCGGCGCCGTGGCGAGGACCTCCACGGAGCCGCTGCCCTCCTCCTGCGTCGTCGTCGGCTCTGGGAGCGGCACGCCCTGCGACGGCGAGAGGAGTATGGCCGCCGAGACGGCCAGCGCGCCTATGATCCCGGCAATCCTGAGCCGCCTGTCCATGCCGCGCGCGCGCCGAGCGGCGCCCCTATTAATCCCGTGCCGCCCCCCGCGCGCGCGGGGAGGGCGGGGCCCGCGGCCGGCGCTTGCTCGTTAATATATGGGAATTGCGGCACGGCGCGCCGCTATGGGCCAGTGTGCGCCTGCGGGGCGCGGTTGCGGGTGAGCGCGAGGCGCGACTATTACGAGGTCCTCGGCGTCGCGCGCGACGCGAGCCCCGAGGAGGTCAAGAGGCAGTACCGCAAGCTGGCCCTCAAGTTCCACCCCGACAGGAACAGGTCCGCTGACGCGCAGGAGCACTTTAAGGAGATATCCGAGGCGTACGCCGTCATATCTGACGACAAAAAGAGGCGCATGTACGACGCTCACGGCCACGCCGGAGTCGACGGCCAGCAGGGCGGCGCCGGCGGGTTTGGCGGGACGAGCTTTGAGGAGATGTTTAGCGGCGGGGGGAACATATTTGAGACGATCTTTGGGTCCACGGGAGGCGCCGGCGTGCGGCGCGGGAGGGACATGCTCCACGAGATGAGCCTCACGCTCGAGGACGTCCTCCACGGCAAGATGCTCGAGATCGACATAAAAAAGGACGTCGAGTGCAACTCTTGCGGCGGGAGCGGCTCGAGCGACGGCAGGCGCGAGACGTGCGGGACGTGCGGCGGATCAGGGGCGATCCGGCGCGGGCGCGAGTCGGGCTTTGCGTCGCTCTTTTCGATCGGGCCGTGCAACAGGTGCGGCGCGACAGGAAGCGTGATAAGGAGCCCGTGCAAAAAGTGCTCTGGCAGCGGCAAGAGGCGCGGGACGAGGCACGTCAGCCAGAAAATACCGCCCGGGGTGGAAGAGGGCGACTATACCCTGGAAGGGGAGGGCGAGTATGTCCCCGGCGGCCAGAACGGCGACCTGATCCTGCGCATCAGGATCAGGCGACACGAGCACTTTGTGCGGAGGGGAGCCGACCTTGTCCACAAGCTAGAGGTGGGCATGGTCGACGCGGCCGTCGGGTACGAGGCCGACGTGCCGACGCTCGAGGGCTCTAGGAGGCTCTCGGTGCCGGCCGGAAGCCAGCATGGGGACATGCTCACGATAAGGGGCCAGGGCCTGCCGAGGCAGGAGAGGGAGGGGAGGGGCGACCTCGTCGTCGCGCTGGGGGTGACCGTGCCCAAAAAGCTCTCAAGGGAGCAGCGCCGCCTGCTAGAGGAGTTTCGCCGGCTCTAGTCGCCGCGCGAGAGGCGCAGCTCTATCTCGTGGCCCTCGCGGACGTGCCTGCCGTGCTGTGAGCGTATGACCTCGCCTATCCGGTCGTCCGTATAGTACTTGCGGTTGTAGCGGCCGATCACGCAGTCGCACTCGCGGCAATAGATGATCCTGTACTCTGCTGCGCCCATCCTGCGCGGGGGCGGGGCGGACGGGTTAAAAACGCACTTATTCAGGCTCCCTGGCGGGCGCGGCGCGGGGGTCGCCCAGCCCGGTCAAAGGCGTAAG
>RHFA01000066.1 GCA_003724275.1 Thaumarchaeota archaeon S13 | reverse complement strand
GGTCACGATCGCCCTGGTGGGATCGCTCGGCGCCGCCGGCGCGTCGGCGGCGTCCTTTCTGGCCGCCTATGACCTGCCGCTGCGCCTCGTGGCCATCGCGGCCCTGTGCGCCTCGATCTATGCCTCGTCGGCCGCCCTGGCCCCCTCGTGCCGCGCGTAGGCGCGGCCGGGGGCGCAACCTTTATGACTTGAGAGCGCCGGCCGGCCCCGCATGGAGGCACAGGAGGCCGTCGAGCGTGTCCTGAAGATCAGCCCCTCGATCAGGGTGGCGACGATCTGCGACATGAACGGCAAGCTCGTGTACCACGCGCGCCGCAAGTCCGTCAAGAACGTCTTGACGCCGACCGAAAGCAAGGCATCGCTGCGCATATCCGCGCAGAACATGAGGAAGCGCAAGGCGCTGTCGCGCAAGCTGGGCACGTGCAGGTACACCCTGGCAGAGTATGACAAGCTCAAGAGGCTCGTCATGCCGGCAGGGCGCAACCACCTCTTGTACGTCACCTGCTCACCGAGCTTTGACCACAACAAGATCGTGAGGAAGGTTAGGACGTTCAAGTAGGGGGTCTTTCCCACCCCATTTTTCAGTCTGTCGCAGGGGGTTATGCGCGCTAGCGGAACGCCAGTGTCGCAAGGTAGACGGCGTACGCCGCGACGGCTCCTGCGCCGGGACCGCGGCCTATCTTGCCCGTGCGCGCGGCGACTAGGAGGAACGCCCCAAAGGCGATCATTATGGCATAGTCGACAAAGATGTCGCCGTCGACACCTATCGTGAACGCCGCCGACGCGACGCCCGTGATCAGGAGTATGTTGCAGATGTTGCTCCCGATGATGCTGCCGACGCCAATGTCTGGCTGGCCGCGGCGGATCGCGATGACTGACGTTATGAGCTCTGGCAGCGACGTGCCGATGGCGACGACGGTTATGCCGATCACCTTTTCGGAGAGGCCGAGGCTCGAGGCTATGACCACGGCGTTGTCTATCGTGAGCGTCGCGCCGACATAGAGGGCCACAATGCCTACGGCAATGTTGGCGACGGACCTCGGCACGGACACCTGCGCGCGTCCCTGGTCAGCGGGCGCCGATCCGGCGCGCCGCGCCGAGGTGCACGTGTGCACGGCGAACGCGACCAGCGCTCCGAGGAGCAGGACCCCGTCAATGCGCGAGAGCTCGCCGTCAGCAGAGAGCGCCACGAGGAGTACAGCAAAGCCAAACATGAGCGGAACCTCCCTGCGCAGCGCGCGCGCGCCTATGGCAAGCGGGGCCATGATCGACGCGATGCCAATGACCATGCCGATGTTTGCAATGTTGCTGCCCACGACGTTGCCGATCACTATGGCGCCGTGCTCAGGGCCGGCCGCGATGCTGGCTGCAAGCTCTGGCGTCGACGTGCCGTACGCCACTATGGTCATGCCGATGACCAGGGGACTCATCCCCAGGCGCCTCGCGACTGACACGCCGCCGCCCACGAGCCTGCCCCCGCCGACGCAGAGCAGCGCGAGGCCGGCGCCGGCGAGCAGCGCGCTGATCGCAATCTCCATCGGGCCGGCCCGGCGCGCCGCCGCGGTGCGGCATTCCACGACGCCCAGCGCCGAGGTTCGCGAGTTCTCGCCTGCCCGGCTTGACGGGCCCACGGTCCTGGCGGGCTTTGTCGGTGCGGGTCTGGTCGGCCCGCTGGCAGTCGGGCACATTGTCTCCTCGATGGGGTTTTCCGAGTTTGCATGCATGAGGTCGCGCCACATACCGCCGGCGGCCGTCTTCCTGCGGGGACACCTGCAGCACCCGTTCCGCCTGTACGCGCACGAGGCCTCCAACACGTGCGCCATAGTGTGCGAGATCACGCTGCCCGTGGAGGGCATCCACGACATCGTCTCGGCGACCTTTGAGTGGCTCTCCTCCAGGGGGGCCTCCGAGCTCGTCGTCCTCGACGGCATCGCCGGCGACTCGCATGACGGGCGCGCCTACTATGCGGCCGAGCGCGACACGCACCATGCCGATGCCGTGCCGGGGATAAGCATGATATCGCGCGGCTACATTGCGGGGATATCGGGGGGACTCCTTGACGAGTGCCTCCTGCACGACGTGCGCGGCTCGGCCCTCCTCGTGCGCGCAAACTCCGAGGCAGCAGACCCGGCGGCAGCGGCCACGCTAGTCAACGCCGTCAACTCGCTCCACGGGACAAGCGTGGACGCCTCGCCCCTGCTCAAGGACGCCGGCGCGATCGAGGACACGTACTCGGAGCTCTCGCGCCGCTATGCGCGCCACAGGGGCGAGGCGCGGGGGATGTACATGTGACGCGCAGGCCACGCGCGCGCCGGCGCGCGCTGACGTACAGGGACGCCGGCGTCGACATTGCGGCAATAGAGAGGAGCAGGCGCGCCATAGGGCGGCTCATATCCTCGACGCACGCGCGTGCCCGCGGGGCCCGCGTGGCCGGTGCGTTTGGCCACTATGCGGGAATCGTGCGCACGCGCGACGGGACGCTCGTCGCCACGCACACCGACGGGGTCGGCACGAAGGTTCTCGTGGCCTCGAGGCTGCGCAGGTACGGCACGGTCGGCATTGACTGCGTGGCGATGAACGTCAATGACATTGTCTGCGTCGGGGCCACGCCGGTCTCGTTTGTCGACTATATCGCCGCGAGCCGCAACGACACGGCAATATTCCGCAGCATAGTCTCGGGCCTCGCCAGGGGCGCGCGCGAGGCCCGCGTTCCCATTGTCGGGGGCGAGACGGCGATCATGCCAGACTTGCTCAGGGCAGGCGAGTTCACGTTTGACCTCGCCGGCACCGTCGTCGGGACAATACCGCCGGGTCGCGCCGTCACGGGCCGCGCCATACGCAGGGGCGACGTGATCATCGGCGCGCGCAGCTCGGGTCTCCACTCCAACGGCTACTCGCTCGCCCGCCGCGCGCTAGCCGGCATCCCCCTCGGCGAGCGCGTCACCGGCGGCCGCAGCCTCGGCGACGAGCTGCTGCGGCCCACGCGCATATACGCGGTTCCCGCTCTTGAAGTCCTGTCGCGCTTTGACGTGCACGGGATGGCCCACATCACGGGGGGCGCCTTTGCCAACCTGCTGCGCCTAAAGCGCGCGTCGTACGAGATTGACTCGCTGCCGAGAACGCCGCCCATAATGGAGCTCATCAGGTCGCGGGGCGTGGAGGACGCCGAGATGTACCGCA
>RHFA01000180.1 GCA_003724275.1 Thaumarchaeota archaeon S13 | reverse complement strand
GCCTGCGCGGGCCCGGCCCGCGCGTGGCAGACGCCCCCGAGCCGCCAAACTAGGTTTATTAGAGATCGGCGGCACCTGCGGCGCGATGAGCGGGTTTGACGAGACGGACATGTGGCTCTTGCGCGAGCTCGCAGAGGACGGCTCGGTCTCGATACCAATCCTGGCAAAAAAGATGGGCGTCAGCTCGTCGGTCCTCTATAGCCGGATAAAGCGCATGAGGGAGAGGGGCCTCATCGTGAGGTTTACCGTGGAGGTCGACGAGGGCATGCTCGGCATGGGCGTGCGCGCCACGGTGGGCATAAACCGCGACCCAAAGGCAAAGGCCAGCCTCCACAAGGCAATCCTCGCCATACCCGAGGTCGTAGACATGGCCGAGGTCACCGGCAGGTTTGACATGCTAGTCACGCTGCGCGCGCCGAGCCTCGAGGCGCTCCACGACACCGTCACGGGCAAGATTGGCCACATAGCCGGCGTCCAGGACACCGAGACGTTCGTCGAGCTGCAAAAGAGGTCAAGGAGCCCCTCGTATGGCATGGCCGCCGCGCCGCGCCGCGCGCGCTCAGCCCGATAGCCTCTCGTCCCACTTTGAGGCGTTTATCTCCGCAATGGCCTCTTTTGGCTCCTTGCCCTCGACCTTTATGCCGAGCGAGACGCACGTCCCAATGACGGACTTTGCGACAGACTTGACTGACGTCGCGTACGACGAGTCGAGCTTTGTCCTTGCTATCTTTGCGACCGTGTCCATGCCAATGTCCCCGACCCACTCCTTGCCCGAGGCCCCAGAGCCCTTTTGCAGGCCCGCCTCCTTTAGGAGGAGCGCCGCGACGGAGGGCACGCCGATCTCAATCTCCCACTTTTTGGTGTCAGGGTCGACAGAGACGGTGACGGGAACCTTCATGCCCTTAAAGTCGGCCGTCTTTTCGTTGATCGCCCCGATCACCTCCATGATGTTGACGCCCAGCGGCCCGAGCGCCGGGCCCAGGGGCGGGCCGGCCGAGGCCTCTCCCCCCGTGACGAGCGAGGATATCTTTTGCGGCTCTGCCATGATGGCATGCGCCCCGCCGGGGGCAGGATTTAACCCTTTAGGGGCCGCGCGGGCGCCCCCCACGCCTAGCGCGCCTGGGCCTTGCGGATGTACTGCTGGTGGTACTCTTCGGCCTCGTAAAACTCGGAGGCCGGCAGTATCTGCGTGACTATGGGCGCGCGCAGGCGCCCCGACCTGGCCAGGTCCTCGGCCGAGCGGCGGGCCTCGGCCTCCTGCGCTGGCGTGTGGAAGAATATCGCCGACCTGTACTGTGTCCCGATATCCGGGCCCTGTCGGTTGGGCGTCGTGGGGTCGTGGCCGGACCAGAACGCCTCTAGGAGGCGGCCATAGGCCACGACGGCGTCGTCGTACGTGACGAGGACCGACTCGGCGTGGCCCGTCGCCCCCGTGCAGACGTCCTCGTATGTCGGGTCCTTGGCGCCCCCGCCCGAGTACCCCGACCGCGCGTCGATGACGCCGGGGATCTGGCGAAACATCTCCTCGACGTGCCAAAAGCACCCCGCCGCAAACGTCGCCCTTGCCGCCGCCGTCTAGCTCACCCCGCTAAACAGCTCGACAATTCTAGACGCCATGCTCTCAATGTCGACCTCTGGCTCGGCCGAGACGAGCAGGAGCACGCTGCTGACGGGGAACGGAAAGCTGACAAGGACCGCCCTGTCGCGGCGCACGGCGATATAGTTGACCGGCCCGAGGCTGTCGTCGTGCTCGTTGCTGATCGTGATCCTCGATATGAACTTCATGAACGATCGCAGGCGCTCCTCGTCGCGCTCGAGGGGCGATATGTCCCTGCTAAAGCCCCCCGCGACGAGCCGGCCCTCCGCGTCAATGACGCCCGCAAAGCGGACCATGTCCTCCCCGAGGAGGCGCTCGCACCTCGCGTCGTACGCGCGGTACTCGTGCCCGTCGCCCCGTGCCATGGCGCGGGCGCCGGGGCGCAGAAATAAAAACCTAGCCACGCCGGCGCGCGCAGCCGCGCATAGCGTCCGCTAGGGAAAATCAAAAATGACGTCGTGCATAGCCTCTATGTAAGTGACTGAACCGGTGTGTTGGTTGGTTAGTAATGGCTGGCTCGCCACTCGCCGAAGCTTGTGGCACACACCACCATCCTATCAACGCAGTCTTCTTCTGCGAACCTTCATCTTGCGAAAGGATGTCTTGTCTCGGGATGGGATTCGTGCTTAGATGCTTTCAGCACTTAGCCCAAACGGCTTAGCTGCCCGGCCTGCCTTGTCAGACAACCGGTAGACCAGAGGCCACGCTGCTCTGTTCCTCTCGTACTCGGAGCAACTTCCCCTCAGACACCCACGCTTCCATCAGGCAGAGACCGACCTGTCTCACGACGGTCTAAACCCAGCTCATGTTCCCTTTTGATAGGCGAGCAGCCTCACCCTTGGCCCCTGCTGCAGGACCAGGATAGGAAAAGCCGACATCGAGGTACCAAACCGCGGGGTCGATAGGAGCTCTCGCCCGCGACGAGCCTGTTATCCCTGGGGTAATTTTTCTGTCACCTCCGGGCCCCAATAGCGGGCACACGAAGGATCGCTAAGCCAGACTTTCGTCTCTGAATTCCGTGCGTTTGGAAATCCAGTCAGTCTAGTTTGTGGCTTTGCCCTCTTCAGCGGATTTCTGACCCGCTTGAACTAAACTTTGGGCCCCTTTGATATCTTTTCAAAGGGGTGCCGCCCCAGCCGAACTGCCCACCTGCACGTGTCTCCGACTCGCGCCGGATAAGCGATACTGCAAGAAAGGTCCGGTGTTACATCGTCGCTTCCCGCAGCCCCGGGGGGCTGCGGGCATGGCTCCCGGATACACTGTGCAATCCTTACTATACCACAAGCACAAGCTGCAGTAAAACTCCACGGGGTCTTCTCTCCCCGATGGAAGATGATGGACTGTTCGTCCACCTTATGTGGCTTCACCGGGTTGCAGGCGGGGACAGTGGGGCCCTCGTTGTTCCATTCATGCGCGTCGGAACTTACCCGACAAGGCATTTGGCTACCTTAAGAGAGTCAGAGTTACTCCCGGCGTTAACTGGCCCTTAGCTCGGTTGAACCCAAGTTTTAGGTACCAGCACCGGCCAGGATTCAGCGACTATACACATCCTTTCGGACTAGCAGTCGCCTGTGTTTTTATTAAACAGTCGAGACCCCCTTGTCATTGCAACCTGCCATCCCCGTTCCTCACGAAGACGGCAGGCATCCCTTATACCGAAGCTACAGGACTAATTTGCCGAATTCCCTCGCCATACGTTATACCCGTAGCACCTTGGCTTTCTAAGCCAGCGCACCTGTGTCGGATCTGGGTACGGGCGCGCAGCCGGCTAGCCGCACGGGCTTTCATGGTCTCCGAGACTCGGGAAAACCCCGCCAACGCGGGGCCATTCCCGCCTCGGGCGGGTTCTCGTCATTACGACACTCCCCCGCCCTCGAACGGTTGGACACAACGACGGTTATGCTCCCCCTATCTCAAAGCGACCCGTGCGATTCAAGCACCTGCTGCGCGGTACTGGAATATTAACCAGTTTGCCATTCGAGTTGCTCTGTTGAGGCAACCCTTAGGGCCGACTAACTCCAGGCTGAAAACGCATTGCCTGGAAACCCTTACGCTTGCGGTGGTATGGATTCTCACCATACTATGCTGTTACTGCCGCCAGGATCTGCAATAGAAACCGGTCCACAGGACGTCACCGCCCTGCTTCTTCCCAATCACTACGCCAACCTACCATGGATCACCATAGGTGACCATCCAGAGTATCGGTACTTTGCTTTAGCCCCGTCCATTTTTGCGGCGCCCGCACTCGGCAGGTAAGTTGTTACACACTTTTTAAAGGGTAGCTGCTTCTGAGCTTACCTCCCTGCTGTCTTGGTGCGAACACGCACTTCCGCTTGACACTTAGCAAAGATTTGGGGACCTTAACTCTAGTCTGGGTTAAACCCCTTTCGGTCGTCAACCTTACGTCAGACGAACCCGTGTCCCTGCTTCTACGATGTGTATCCGTTCGGAGTTTGAATGGGCGGTGAGGATTTTACTCCCCGCGCCGCCCTATCAGTGCTCTACCGGAAACACAATCTCCACAGAGCACGCCCTGCGAGACGCTTCGATTGGAACTAGCGAGCGCCAGTCTAGATTGGTTTTTGACCCCTATCCCCAAGTCACACAAACGATTTGCACGTCAGTACTGCTTCAGACCTCCAGTGGGCTTTCGCCCACCTTCATCTTGCTCAGGGATAGATCGACTGGCTTCTAGCCTTACCGCCATGACTCTACGCACTTTCACACGCTTCTCCTCGCAATGCTGCGAGAACTCGGTTTCCCTTCGCCTCCACCTTTCTAGGTTTAGGCTCGCCATGACAGCAAGCTCCCTGGCCCGTGTTTCGAGACGGAACGCGTGACACTGACGGTCTGGGCTCGGGCCTTCTGCCCCATTGCTGGAACGTCCAGCCCGAAAAAACCGCCTTTCATGCCACGCACGTCTGTAACCAATAGGTTTCATGCACTTTTCACTCCCCTTCCGGGGTGCTTTTCAGCTTTCCCTCACGGTACTAGTCCACTATCGGTCTTGAGAGATATTTAGCCTTGGATGCTACTTTCACCCATATTCACTGCCCACTGCCAAGGACAGATACTCGGGCATTGGCTAGGCCACCCATACCACTTCGCCTACGGGGGTATCACCCGCTACGCCGGAACTTTTCAGGACACTTTGGCTGTGTTCTAGGGGCCATGTCGCCATGCCAAAACACCACATCTCCCGAAGGATTCAGTTTGGGCTCTTTCCGTTTCGCTCGCCGCTACTTGGGAAATCTCTGTTGATTTCTCTTCCTCGTGGTACTAAGATGCTTCAATTCCCACGGTTCGACCTCCACCGCCCATGCGATGGAGTGCCCAAAGGGCAGGATTCCCATTCGGACATCTCGGGATCACAGGATGCGTGCGCCTTCCCCGAGCTTATCGCAGCTTGCCACGTCCTTCGTCTCTCCTCAAGCCTAGCAATTCACCTACTGGCGTCTTTACACCGGCATGTTCAGCCACATATTACACGACTATGCACGACGATCATCGCAGGCGCCCTGGGGGGGCGCCCACTACATCCTTCATACGGCACTTTCGTGCCGCATTGCATCGATGCTGTGAAGACTTGTGCAACCGCACAATTCTGGTCTAAGGAGGTGATCCGACCGCAGGTTCCCCTACGGTCACCTTGTTACGACTTTTCCCTCGTCGCTTACCTCAAGTTCGATAACGCCAACTAGACGTCACCTCGCTAAAGGCAAACTTCGATGAAACGACGGGCGGTGTGTGCAAGGAGCAGGGACGTATTCACCGCGCGGTAATGACACGCAGTTACTAGGGATTCCATATTCGTGAGGGCGAGTTGCAGCCCTCAGTCATAACTGTGGTAGCGTTTGAGGATTGCCTCCCCCTTTCGGGTTTGGGTTCCCATTGTCACTACCATTGCAGCCCGCGTGTGGCCCCAGAGATTCGGGGCATACTGACCTGCCGTAGCCCTTTCCTTCCTCCGCATTAACTGCGGCGGTCCCGCTAATTCGCCCGACTGCTCCGGAGAGCAATAGTGGCAACTAGAGGCAAGGGTCTCGCTCGTTACCTGACTTAACAGGACATCTCACGGCACGAGCTGGCGACGGCCATGCACCACCTCTCAGCTTGTCTGGTAAGGTCTTCAGCCTGACCTTCATCCTGCTGTCGCTCCGGGTAAGATTTCTGGCGTTGACTCCAATTGAACCGCAGGCTTCACCCCTTGTGGTGCTCCCCCGCCAATTCCTTTAAGTTTCATACTTGCGTACGTACTTCCCAGGCGGCAAACTTAACGGCTTCCCTGCGACACTGCACTGGCAAAGGCCAGTGCATCACCGAGTTTGCATGGTTTACAGCTGGGACTACCCGGGTATCTAATCCGGTTTGCTCCCCCAGCTTTCATCCCTCACCGTCGGACATGTTCTAGTAGACCGCCTTCGCCACAGGTGGTCATCCATAGATCACAGGATTTTACCCCTTCCTACGGAGTACCGTCTACCTCTCCCACTCCCTAGCCGTGCAGTATTCCCGGCGGCCCACGCGTTGAGCGCGTGGATTTAACCGAAAACTTACACGGCCGGCTACGGATGCTTTAGGCCCAATAATCCTCCTGACCACTTGAGGTGCTGGTTTTACCGCGGCGGCTGACACCAGAACTTGCCCACCCCTTATTCGTCAGTGCTTTTAGGACTGACAAAAGGTTCCCTAAGCAGGAACCACTCGGATTAACCTTGTCGTGCTTTCGCACATTGCAAAGTTTTCTCGCCTGCTGCGCCCCATAGGGCCTGGGTCCGTGTCTCAGTACCCATCTCCGGGCCTCTCCTCTCAGAGCCCGTACCTGTTATCGCCTTGGTGGGCCATTACCTCACCAACAAGCTGATAGGCCGCAGTCCCATCCTGCAGCGATAAATCATTTGGGCCGCGGGCCATTCCAGGCACCGTGGCCTATCGGGTATTATTCTCAGTTTCCCGAGGTTATCCCCGTCTACAGGTGAGGTTGACTACGTGTTACTGAGCCGTTTGCCTTGCATTGCTGCAACGACTCGCATGGCTTAGTATCAATCCGATAGCAGTCAGGTCCGGCAGGATCAACCGGATTGTGGATTCTTTCGAAGTACCTAACTGAATTGGACGGAATGCACTTGTCTTCACATGCTCAGGGCAGACCGCTGGGTCTGCCCCTCATCTCTGTATGCGAGACTGGAGGCCCACGGGTCACAGAATGGCACATCGCCACACCTCTCCACGGGCGCCGCACTTGCGTCGCGCACGGGCACGCTCGAAACCCCTTTGAATATAAACCAATGGGGGGATCGCAGGCCCAAAGGCGCGGATCGGGGCGCGCATGCGCCCCATGCGTGGGTAACGTACCGTACTGGGCTCCGCGTGGTTAAAGTACAGACGCGCGCGGCCGGCGGGCCGTGCAGGAGGACGCCGAGGCCGCGTACCGCAGGAGAACGCCGCGCTCGCGGCGCCTCCACGCCGCCTCCTCGAGGCTCCACGTCAACGGCGTCCACCACAACATCCGCCACTTTGACCCCTACCCCTTTGTCGCCGTCTCGGCGCGCGCGCAGCGCATGACGGACGCCGACTCGAACCGCTACACCGACTACTGGATGGGCCACTGGTCGCTCATACTCGGGCACTCGCCGCCGGCGGTGGGGCGCGCGCTCGCCGCGCAGCTCGCGCGCGGGTGGATGCACGGGACCCTCAGCAAGCCGTCAATAGAGCTCAGCGAGGAGATTGCCAGGTCTGTGCGCGTCGCCGAAAAGACGCGCTATACGGCGTCAGGGACCGAGGCCGTCATGTACGCCACGCGGATTGCGCGCGCGCGCACTGGCCGCAGGATAGTCGCAAAGGTCGGCGGCGGGTGGCACGGATACGCGTCAGACGTCCTAAAGTCGGTCAACTGGCCGTTTGGATCCGAGTCGCGCGGCGTGTACGGCGAGAGGAACATTGTCACAATCCCGCACAATGACCTCGAGGGGTCCGTGCGCGCGCTGCGGCGCGCGGGGCGCGAGCTCGCGTGCATTGTAGTCGAGCCGCTCCTCGGCGGCGGCGGGTGCGTGCCCTGCACGCGCGACTATATGCGCGGGCTGCAAGAGTTTGCGCGCTCGCGCGGGGCACTCCTCGTGCTAGACGAGATTGTCACGGGGTTTAGGTTTAGGCACGGCTGCCTATATCCCACGATGGGCCTGGACCCCGACATTGTCACGCTGGGCAAGATAGCGGGGGGCGGCATGCCGATGGGCGCCATGTGCGGCAAGGACGAGGTCATGCAGGTGGCCAACACGTCCGAGTTTGGGAGGGCGAGCAGGTCGTATGTCGGCGGCGGGACGTTCTCGGCAAACCCGGCGTCGATGGCCGCCGGGCTCGCGACGCTGCGCGCGCTGCGCTCGCGCGCGTCAGTGTACGAGAGGATTGGGCGCATGGGGGAGATGGCGCGCCGCGGCCTCGAGCGCGCGCTTGACGGGCGCGCCGTGACGACGGGCAGGGGGTCGCTCTTCATGGCGCACTTTTCGCGCGACGGGCAGCCGGTGCGCAGCGCCGGTGACGCGGCCCGCTGCGACGCTGGCCTCCTGCGCAGGTTTCACTTTGAGATGATCGCGCGCGACGGGATATTCTTCCTGCCCGGCAAGCTCGGGGCCGTCTCGGCGGCCCACACGCCGGCGGACGTGCGCGCGCTAGTCAGGGCCGCGGGGCGCTTTTCGGCCTCGCTGCGGGGAGGGCGCGCGTGATGTTTGGCAGGAGGGCCGACACCGGCGATCTCGCGCGGCAGGCGCGCGAGATGATGCGCAGGGGCAACGCGAGGGCCGCGGCGGCGCTCCTCGCGCGCCTCCTAAAGGACGACCCGCGCAACGTGCGCGCGCTGTGCGACCGCGGGATTGCGCTCAACCAGATGAAAAAGTACTCGGACGCCATAACGTGCCTTGACGCGGCCCTCGAGATCTCCCCCGGCGACGCGCGCGCGCTCAACAACAGGGCCATAGCCATGGCCGAGCTCGGCGACACGGACGGGGCGATCGCCTCGTACGGCGAGGCGATAAAGTCCGACCCGCGCCACGCCGCGGCCCACTTTAACCTCGGCGTCCTCCACCACAGGCTAGGCAGGGAGGACGAGGCCCTCGAGTGCATCGAGAGGGCCGTGCGCCTCGGGCCAAAGAACGCAAACGCGCACTTTTACCGCGGGATTGTGCTCGGCAGCGTGGGCAGGCATGCCGATGCCCTGCGGTCCTTTGATGCGGCCCTGCGCGCGGACCGCGGCCACATGGACGCGCTCTTTCACAGGGGGATAGAGCTCGCCGAGCTCGGCAGGCACGAGGAGGCCCTCGGCGCGCTGCGCGAGCTCCCCCGGGGCCACGCCGACAACGCGAGCGTGATGTACGCCGTGGCGCGCAGCCTCGCGGCCCTGCGGCGCGACGAGGAGGCCATCGGCATGCTCTCGCGCGCGATAAAGCGCGACGCAAAGACGATCAGGGCGTGGGCGCGCGAGGAGGCCGCCTTTGAGCCGCTCTGCGGCGACGCGCGCGTGAAAAAGATGCTCAAGCTTTGAGGCGGCGCCTGCTCACGGCGTCGATGCGCAGTATTTTTGTCCGCCTCTTTGGGCCGGCGAGGCGCGCCTCGACTATGGGGACGTATATGCGCTCAATTCCGGTCACCTCGAGCGAGTCCTCGAGGTCGCGCACGCCAGACGGGTCCGGCCCGTCCGAGATTGCCCCGCGGAGGAGCGCGACTAGCGCGTCCCTGCCAATCTCGGGATCGCGCACCTCCTCGGCCGAGGCGAGGACGCGCCGCGGGTACGGCTCGACGTCTCGCGCGCGCGTGCCGTGCGAGAACGCAGTCTGCCTCCCGTGGTGGTCGACAAAGACGCTCCCCTCGCGCTCGTCCGAGACGAGCTCCTCGACCTCTAGGTCCACGCGCCTCGAGGCGCCCCTGCCCGAGACGGCGCGGCCGATGCGCGACTGTGGCCTTGCCTCAAAGGTCCCGTCTCCGGCCTCCACCCTGATGACGTTGTGGTCCACGCGTATCGTGTGCGTGGCCTTGCGGTAATAGGTCGCGCTATACCTGCCAGAGGCCATCGTCACTGCCTCGTACGCCACGCGCACAGAGTGCGTGTGTATCTCGGAGGCCCGCGGCGAGGAGAGGAGCGTCCGAAAGGCCGCGGCCTTTCTTGACTCTACTGCCGCGCGCGCCTCGGCGTCGTCCATGCGCCTCCTCAGGACTATCGTCCTCGGCCTGCACGAAATCGACGTCCGCACGGCCTCCCCGCGCGGGCCGGCGCCTTTTAACCTAGCGCGCCTCACGGGCGCAGCGTATATACGCGCGTGCCCGCGAGGGCCGCCCGCATGGCGGGCCGCGGGGCGTCGCAGAGGGCAAGGCCGGAGTACTTTACTGGCAGGGTCAGGCTCGTCGAGGCCGCAAGGGCCGGCAGGGGCGAGGCCACGCGCGTCTTTGACGTCAGGTTTTACGCCGGCGCGCGCACAAAGCTGCACAGCCACACCGGCCCGCAGGTCCTCGTGGCCACGGCGGGCTCTGGCAGCCTGGTGACCTACCGGAGGGCCGGCTCGCGCATCGTGAGGGTCTCGCGCACGCGCCTCTCGCCGGGAACCGCGGCGTACATTCCCGCAGGGCAGCTCCACACGCACGGCTCGACTAGCGCGGCGCGCATGTTTTCGCACATTGCCGTAAACCTTCCCGCGCGCGCGGGCCGCGAGTCAGAGGCGGCGTGGTACGACTCTGACCTCTCGACATACGCGACTAGGATCTAGCGCGCCTCACGCGAGCGAGTCAAGCGACGCGTGCGGCCCGTAAAACCCCGACTCTGAAGATGCGAGGCCGCGAAGCGTGGACGTTATCCTCTCAATCCCGACCGCAGAGACGATCTCCCTTATGGGCTTGCGCATCCCCAGGCCCAGCGACGCGGCGCGCTCGACGGTGTCAATGTCGGCGACGCCGTTGCCCACAATCCACGCGGCATTGTTTGCCAGGACGGCGGCGATGCGCACGGGGTCGCATGCGGCCGCAAGGCCCTCGGAGAGCTCGACGCGCTCGTACTTGCCCTCAGAGTACGGGTAAAATCCCTCGCCTGACTTTTGGCCCAGCTTGCCCTCGCCGTGGAGGCGGCCGACCTCGGGGTGCGGCCTGACGACGCCGGCGTCCCTCTTGTGCATCTCCTGCGTGGCCTTGTGGACCACGTCGAGGCCCGTAAAGTCGGCGAGCTCTAGTATTCCCATCGGAAACCCGAGCGCAAAGCGGACAGCCGAGTCTACCTCCTCCCTCGTGCGGCCGTCGGCGTCCATCACGTGGCACGCCTCGTGGACCAGCGGGATAAAGAGGCGGTTTACGATAAACCCCGGCACGTCGCGCGCGCACAGGACGGGCTCCTTGCCGAGCGAGCGCACGTACCCCATCGTCTCCTCCAGGACGGCCGCGTCGGTCTTTTGGCCCGGTATGACCTCGACGAGGCGCATGAGCTGCGGCGGGTTGAAAAAGTGGACGCCGATAAACCTCTCTGGCCTCTCTAGGACCGTTGCGATCTCCGTTATGGGCAGCGTGCTCGTGTTCGAGGCGAACGTGACGTCGCGGCCCCGCGTCGCCGCGTCGAGCTCGGCATAGACGCGGCGCTTGAGGTCCATGGACTCTGGGACCGCCTCGACGACCATCGACGCGCCAGAGACGGCCGAGGCGAGGTCCGTCTCTGGCCGTATCCTCGAGTGGGCCGCGTCGGCCTCGGCGGCCGTTATCTTGCCCTTTGAGGCCATCTTGTCGAGGCTCCACCGTATCTTTTCCATGGCGCGCTCGAGGAGGGCCCCCTTGATGTCGCGCATCGCCACGTCGTGGCCAGCGAGGGCCGACACCTGCGCAATCCCGTGGCCCATCACGCCTGATCCCAGGACCGCCATCTGCGCCATTCGCGCGCGGGCCGCCGCATATCCTTATAATACATTTGTGCGGCGGGGCCCCTCATGGGCCTGTTTGGTAGGCGCAAGGACGCCGGCAGGACGGACTGTCCCGAGTGCGGCATGGAGCTCCACACGCCAGAGCGCCTAGAGCGCCACGCGAAAAAGGCCCACGGCAACGTTCCGGAGAAAAAGCCCGACGCCAGGAGCGGCGACGGCGGGATGTGGTAGGGGGGCAATGGACTCGTCCAGGAGGCACCTTGTGATATTCCTCGGGGCCATAGCCTGCGCCGGAGTCGTCATCGCGACGCTGGTCTTTCCGTTCTGGAACCTCATACGCGAGGACGTCTATGAGGACACGGTGATACTCTCCAACGACGGCGGGACGTGCTATGCCGAGACGGTGGACGGGATACCAAAGACGATAACGGGGTGCGACGTGCCGGCCGGAACGGCCGTCACGCTGCGCTACGGCGAGGGCCTCGCGTGGGCGAGCATAGTCGAGGCGAGGTGAGGCGCGCACGGGCTGCATACTCTGCGAGATCGCCTCCGGCGCCGCCGGCGCGCACGTCATAGACTCGACTGGCATGGCGATTGCCATACTCGACGCGTTCCCCGTGGCCAGGGGGCACTCGCTCGTCCTGCCAAAGGCCCACAGGGCGCGGGTGGAGGAGATGGGCGCCGCCGAGTGCGCCGAGGTCTTTGAGCTTGCCAGGCGCGTCGCCGCGCGCGTCAGCGCTGTCCACGGCGACTCGCTAATTGCCGTGCACAACGGGCCGCGCGCGGGCCAGGAGATACCGCATGCGCATGTCCACATTGTCCCGCGGTCCGAGGGTGACGGTGCCGGACCCATACACTCGATGTTTGGCGGCCCGCACTCAAGGGCGCCGGACGCCGAGCTTGCCGCCGAGCTCGGCGCGATCCGCGCCGCCTAGAGCGGGCAGAGGCGCCTGCGCAGCGCCATGTCGTACACCGTGATCGCCTTTGTCGGGCACGTCTCGGCGGCGTCCATTATCGTCTCGTGCGCGGCGCCCAGCGGGTCTGTCACGCTGGACTTTGGGTTTACCTGGCGGTCCTTGTCCACGCTAAAGACCGACGGCGCGATCGTCTCGCAGCTACAGCACCCGATGCACAGGCTCTCGTCAATGCTCACGCTCATGCGCGGGACGGCGCGCTGGCGCGGCGCGGCCCGCTGTTTGGCATGCCCGCCTGCGTCCTGCCCGCCGGCAGCCTGCTCGCCTGCGCCGTCACCTGCGGCCGCGTGCCCGCCGTCCGCGCCGTCCCCGCCGGCGCGCCGCCTCTCATAGTCCCTCCAAAAGTTTCGCTCGTACTCTTGCCAGAACGACTCGTCTGCCTCAAACTCGGAGGTAAAGCGCGACCAGTCCTCCTCGGGCGGCGGGCCGCGCGCGCCGCGCGGGCCGCCTGCCATGCCGCGCCCCCTCGCGTGCGGCGCGCTGCGCTTGTCGTTGCGGGCCTCCTGGGCCCTGCGCTGCTCCCGCGTCGCGGCGGCGTGGCGCGAGGGGTCCCTGAGCGCATGGTATGCCTCCGTCACGCCCCTCAGGCGCGCCTCGGTCCTGGCGCGGCTGCGGTCGGGGTGGAGCTCGAGGACGAGCTTGCGGTACCTCGCCTTGATCGCCCCCTGCGAGGAGCCCTCGGGCAGGCCCAGCTCGCGGTACGCCTCTTGCGCCTCCACGGCCGGCCCGCGCGCGCGGCGCTCTAAAACGGTTTCCCGCCGGCCCGAGCGCGGCGGGGCGGGCCAATAGTTTGTTATACGCGCGCTCCGGCGCCGCGGGCCGTTGAGCTACCTCGACCTGTACTCGGGCGGCGGGCCCCTCCTGGAGAGCGGGGACGGCGAGGCCAGGGCCGCCGTCTTTGGCGTGCCCTTTGACTCGACGCACTCTTACCGGCCGGGCACGCGCTTTGGGCCAGACGCCATACGCGAGGCGTTCAACAACATTGAGGTCTTTCACGCCGGCCTCGGCGTCGACCTAGAGGGCGTCAGGATTGCCGACCACGGCAACCTCAGGCACACCGTCGTGGCATCCGAGATGCTAGAGATGGTCGGCAGGGCGACGGCCGAGCTCGCGGGCAGGGGGATGCCGGCGGTCATACTCGGCGGCGAGCACCTGCTCACGCTCGGCAGCGCGGCGCAGTTTGGGGCCGACACGGCGTTTGTCGTCTTTGACGCGCACTATGACCTGCGCGACTCGTACGCCGGCGCGCGAGAGAGCCACGCGTCATACCTGCGCAGGCTCGTGGAGCGCAGGGGCGCGGGGGGAATTGTCCACGTGGGCGCAAGGGCGTTTGCCGGCGAGGAGCTCGCGTTCCTCTCGGAGAGCGGCATACGGACCGTCAGCGACGCCGAGGTCCGAGCCGGCGATGGGCCGCGCGCCCTCGAGAGGGCGCTCGAGCCGTACGGCAGGGTGTACGCGAGCTTTGACCTCGACGCGCTCGACCCCGCGTACGCGCCCGGCGTGGGCAACCCCGAGGCCGACGGAATGACGTCCAGGGAGCTCTTTGGCATGCTCGGCGCGCTGCGCGAAAAGGAGATCGCCTGTGCTGACATTGTCGAGCTCAATCCGGGCCATGACAGCGGCGCGACTGCGGCGCTGGCCGCAAAGATAATGTCCACCGTAATCGCCATGCAGGTCGCGCATGGCGGGCTATGAGCCCATCATGCCGACCATCTTTGGCGGCTCGCGGTACTCGCCTACTGCCAAGAGCCCGCCGTCGGCCGTGACGGCGACCATCTCCATCGGGTTGCCCTCTGGCGGCGAGACTATCATCTGGTCGCCGGCGGCAAGGTCGCCGATCACTAGCCTGTCGCCCCCTCCAAAGTTCACCGTCACTCCGGTCAGGTCGCGCGCGCCCGTGTTCTGGACCGTCACCCTCGCCGTCGTGAAGAGGCTCTGCCGGTCTATGAGCGGGTCTACCCTGAGGTCGTGGTCCTTTGTCGGTATCGCGAGGCGCCCAATGTCCACGGCGACGACGGTGCCGATGGCGGCGATCGCCACGACGCCGGCTATGAGCAGGGCCGTGTACCTCTTCACGGCGCAGCCGCGGGGGCCGGGCATATTTTAAGGCCCGTGCCGGCCCCACGGGGGCAAAGGGGAATAAGTGGGCATCCTGGGCCGCCCCGCCGGACCCGTTGCATAGCATGGATAGTGCGGACGCTTCCGGAGCGTCAGGTCGCCGGTTCGAGTCCGGTCGGGTCCGCCACTCCCCCCTCCACGCGCGATCCGCCCGCAAGCAACATTAAGAGGCAGATCCGGCGGCCCGCCGGACCCGTTGCATAGCATGGATAGTGCGAGCGCTTGCGGAGCGCTAGGTCGCCGGTTCGAGTCCGGTCGGGTCCGCCACTTTTCCCCTGCCCCGGCCCGCGCCGCGCCCCGGAGGGGCCCTCACGGCGCATAGGTTCATTTAGCCTCGCGCGGGTCGCGCGGGCCGTGACGAGGCTGCAGGCGATCGCCGCATGGGTCGCCATAATCGGGGGCGGGATTGCCTTTTACTTTGCGTACGGGTTCATCGCCGACGCTATGAGATAGCGCCCTTGGCGAGGATTGAGAGGAGGAGGGCCTTTTGGGCGTGGAGGCGGTTCTCGGCCCCGTCCCAGACCGCCGACTGGGGGCCGTCGATCACCGACGGCGTGACCTCCTCGCCGCGCTTTGCCGGCAGGCAGTGCATAAAGAACGCCCCCTTGCGCGCAAGCGACATTAGCTCGTCGTTCACCTGGTATTTCCGCAGCAGCCTTCTCTTGCGCTCGGGGTCCGTGTCGTGTATGGACGAGAACGTGTCCGTCATCACGACGTCGGCCCCCTCGACGGCGGCCTGCGGGTCCGTTCCGACGTCGATGGACGTCCTCTTGCTGGCCGACTTGAGCGTCGCGGGATCAGGGCCGAGGCCCGGCGGCGTGGCTATCCTCAGCCTCATCCTCGCGAGCGCGCTGGCGTGCATTAGCGAGTTGCACACATTGTTGCCGTCGCCGACCCACGCGACGCGGACCCCGGAGAGGCGGCCCTTGCGCTCGCGTATCGTGACGAGGTCCGCGAGGGCCTGGCACGGGTGAAAAGAGTTGGAGAGGCCGTTGATCACCGGGACTGACGCGTGGTCGGCGAGCTCCACAATCTCCGAGTGGTCGTACACGCGCGCCATGATGACGTCGACATAGCGCGAGAGCGTGCGCGCCGTGTCGGCAAGCGACTCGCCGCGTGACACCTGCAGCGACGAGCCGTCAAGGGAGATTGCGTTTCCCCCGAGCTGCGTCATTGCGACCTCAAAGCTCACGCGCGTCCGAGTCGACGGCTTTGAGAAGACCATCGCCATCGTGCGCCCCGCAAGGCGCGTCACGCGCGGACGGCGCGACTTGAGCCAGACGGACTCGCGCACGAGCGCGGCGGCCTGCCGCGGGCCCAGCTCGCCGAGCGTGAGGAGGCGAAAGGCCTTGCCCGCGCCGGCCTCGCGCTGGGCGGGGCGCGGCATCATGCGCCTCCCCCCGCGGGCGCCCCGAGGACCGACTCGACCAGCGCGCCGGCGTCAAAGGGCTCAAGGTCGCCGTACCCCTGGCCCGTTCCCGCGTACGCGATCGGGGCCGACGTGAGCTTTGCTATGGAGAGGGCCGCGCCGCCGCCGCCGCCGCCGTCGGCCTTTGTGACGATCGCCGCGTCGACGCCGACGCGCTCGTGGAACTCGCGCGCCTGGCTGGCCGTGTCGTTGCCCGCAAGCGAGTCGCCCACAAAGACCTTGAGGTCCGGCGACGTGACGTTGACTATCTTTGAGACCTGGTCCATGAGGTTGCGGTTTGTCTGCATGCGCCCCGCCGTGTCAACCAGGACACAGTCGACTCCGTGCCTGCGCGCATACAGTATGGCGTCGCGCGCCACGGCGGCGGGGTCCGAGCCATAGTTTTGCGCGACGAGCTTTATCCCCAGCGCGTCCGCGTGCGCGCGCAGCTGCTCTATGGCGCCCGAGCGGAACGTGTCGGCGGCCGCAATGGCCACGGTCACGCCAGAGGAGGCCAGCGCGTGGGCCACCTTTGCGAGCGTCGTAGTCTTGCCGGTGCCGTTAATCCCGACAAAGACCACGACGAGCGGCGAGCCTGACCCCCTCTTTGCGCGCGCGAGGGCCGCAATGTCGACCGTGCCGGCGCCCTCGAACGCCCTCGAGACGTACTCGGCGAGCCTGGACCGCACAAAGGCCCCGACCTCGCCGCGCCTTACCGACGAGCCGGAGAGGGCCTCGCGCATGTCGGCCTTTATCATGTCTATCACGTCGACTGCGACGTCGGCCTCTAGCAGCGCGACGTCGAGCTCGGCCATGACGGCGTCCACGTCGCCGCCGTCAATCTGCTTTTCGGTGATCGACCGCGCGACGCCAGAGAGCGCCCCGCGGAGGCCCTCAAACATTTCCCCCCGGGGCCCCCATCTCGGCGCGCGCAATGCCCTCGAGCTCCTGGCGGCCCTGCTGCAGCTGCGCGGCTATCTGCCTCTTTTGCTCGGCGGCGTTTCCCAGGGCGACGTCCAGGCCCTTGATCTGGGCCTCGACGTGGTCAAGCGCCGAGGCGCGGTCCCTCTCCATGGCCACGCCGGCGCCGATGTCGACTATGACCCTGTCGGGGTCATCGACGCGCGCGCCCAGGTAGAGGCCCGCACCGACGGGGACGAGGGCCTCGAGTGCCTTGCCGCCGGCCGTCCCGCGCAGCGTCTCGGCCGCCGATATGGCCTCGCGGCGGGCCGTGCCCAGCATCGCCTCCTGCCGCAGAATCTCCGAGTACTGGGACTCTAGCGCAGTGACCTGCTCGTAGAGCTGCTGTGCCCGCTCTTGGCTCAATGCCGCCGCGCGCGGCCTCGTGCGGTTATAAACTCACTCCCCCCTCACGGCGCGCCGGCGCGGCATCCTCGAGGCGAGCTCGTCCAGCGCGCGCGCCGGCGAGCGCGCCTTCACCACGCCGCTGGCCACGAGTATGCCCTCGGCGCCGAGCTCGCCGGCGCGCGCGACGTCCTCGCCAGAGACAATCCCCGCGCCGCACAGCAGCCTGGAGCGGCTCTGCGAGACCGCGCGCGCGGCGTCCCTTATGAGGCCTGGGCGCGCGCGCGATATAGCCGTCCCCGACCCGATCAGCGACGGCGGCTCTATTGCGACATAGTCAGGACCCAGCGCGGCGATCCTGGCGGCCTCTGGCGCGGTCCGCGCGCAGGCGATCGAGGACATCCCCAGGCTCCGCAGGCGGCCAATGACTGCGCGAATCTCGGCGGGCCGCAGGCGGTGCTCGCTGTGGTTTATGATAGAGCCGGCGACGCCGGCGGCGCGGAGGAGCTCGGGCACGACGTGGCCCGTCGTGCTCCCCGGCCCCCTGTCATCGGCGTGCTGCGCGAGCGTGGCCACGCGGCGTGACCTGGCGGCCGAGACGAGGTGCGGCGGCGGCGCGATCGCAATTCGCGCCCCGTGTCTCCTGGATGACGCCTCGGCAGCCCGATAGAGGCGCGCCAGGCGCGACCCCGTTGCCTCGGCATAGTTTTTGCAGTTTAGGACCAGCATTGGCTCCTCGCGGGCGCGCGCGGGCGCGTAGCTATTTGAGTGTAGGCCCCGCCTGAGCCGGGTGAACAAGTGATTCACGCGCAAGATCCGCCTATACAACATCCCCCGGGGCCGCCAGGCGCGGAAAGGCGTGCGGAAAATCATCTGTGACAAGTCGTGGCAGTCCACGTCTCCCGAGCCTCCCGAGCCCCCCGCCCATGCGCACACGGCCATAGCGCTCCTGCGCCCAGTGGAGAACTCGACCCGTGCCTAATCGCAAGGCACGGCGGGCGCGGTGCCGTGCGCGCGGATTCACGCAGCAGTCCCCTACCCGCCGTGGAAAAAGTCGCCCAGGGCCGACTGCTTTTTGGCGCCCATGATCTCGGCAAAGTCCATCCCGAGGACCGACGTCACCTGGTCCAGCGTGGACTCCATGAACTCCATGTACTTTGTCGAGTCGATCTCGTCTGGCCTCGCGAGCTCGACTGGCTTTACGCCCGGCCTCGTGACAGTCTTGACGTACGAGATGATGTCTCCCTTTTTGACCTTGCGCGAGGCCCCCTCCCCGCCGCCGCCGATAAACGACGACATGTCGCCTGCCGCGCTTGACGCGTGCTCCAGCTGCATCGCGGCCTTTATGTGCTGCGGGATGTTTTTCGTGTACTCGGATGGGGCCTTGCTCAGCATGACGTTAAACGAGAGATCCTCGAGCGGTATCTTGCGCGAGTTGAGGCGCTCGGCGCACTCTCGCATCTTGGCCGTTATCCTCACCTTTGTGCGCTCAAAGTCCTCCTCGCTTGCCACGTCGGCGAGTATCTCGGTTATCTCCCCGAACAGCGAGCGGATAAAGGGCGGCGTGTGCGACTTTTTTCCCGTGAGGCCCTTGACGTCGACCTTGCCCGACGTCGTCACGCCGAAATAGTTCTTTTTCCTGTCGCTTAGCACGACATAGCGGTACTCCTTGTCGACCTCGAGCTCGACGCCGTGGTCGGCCTTTGCGACCTCTATGACCCCCTGGACCTGCTCGGGCGTGGGGTCCTTTATGAATATCGAGTCCGTGTCGCCATAGAGTATCTCTATTCCCGACTCGTTGCACTTTTTTATCGTCTCGAGGATTATGTGGCGCCCGATCGCCGTCGTCGCCTCGGCGGCGGGCAAAAAGTAGAGCGGGAACATTTCTGCCCCCATGACGCCATAGCTCGCGTTGAGGATTATCTTGAGGGCCTGGCTGACCACCGAGTACTGCTGGCGCTCAATCTCCCCGAGCGTGCCGTCGCGCGAGAGGCTCTTGTAATAGTTGACGCGCAGGTCTCGCAGCGACCCTATGAGCAGGGCCGTGAGGCCGTTGCGCCTCTTGCAGACCCAGTGCGACGTGTCCGGGACCCTGTTGGACTCGCACTCTGGCCCGTGCGCGCACCGGACCGTCTCGTAAGAGAGGTTTTGGACCTTTATGATGCTCGGGTACAGGCTCGCAAAGTCCATGACGGTCACCTTGAAGTGTATGCCCTTTTGAGGGTCGACGACGAGGCCGCCTCGGTACTTTTTGTCCTTCATCACGGCGTCAGTAGAGGCCTTGCCCTCAAAGCGCGCGTTGAGGTCGTCGCGCTTTGGTATGAGCATGTTGTGCCTGCGGTGCTCATAGTAGAGGAGGCTCCTTATCCACTGCGAGACGCCCAGGCGCGCAATGTCGTCGATGGGCATCTTTGCTATCCGCGATATGACAACAAGTAGCTTCATCAGCAGGTCGTCGCCAAAGCTCGTGAGCATGTACGTCAGGCGCGCGTCGTTATAGCAGTATGACGCGAGCTGCTCGGGCGTGAGCGAGTCAAGCGGCACGCCATAGTCGAGCTTTTGCTCGCCGAGGAGCGCGTTGGAGACGCTGTTTAGCGACCCACGGCAGTCACGCGCCGCTCGGCGAGGTGCGGGTCGGGTATGCGGTTTTTCTCCGAGTCGACCTCTATGTCAAAGCTGATCCGCCGTATCTGCGGTATCGGCTGGTTTAGCGTCTCGGCCCACTCTGTGACGTACCTTTGGTACTCGTCGGGGTCTGGCATGCCCTTGCCCGTCTCCCTGTCCAGGAGGAGCGACTTGAGGGCCGCGCGGACCGCCTCGGGTATGGGCAGGCTCTCCTCGGATATGTTGCCCCCGCTCACAGAGTAATAGCGGCCCATGACAAGCCTCTTGTCATAGAGATAGTTCTCATAGTACTTTATGTCCGACTCCCACGTCTGTATGTGGTCGCGTATGCTGCGGCCCGACTGCGTGCCGCCTATGGCCAGCGGGTCAGTCACGACGATCTTTGAGACCTCCACCTCGCCGTCGGCGAGGTTGTCGCGGATTTTGGTGGGGAGTATCTCCTTGATGTCGTCGCGGTCGTCCAGGCCCGGCTGCTCGCGGATCTCCTGCGGCGAGAGGCGCGAGTAGCAGTATGGCAGGTGGCCCGTCTCGTCGTGGTATGTCTCTAGCTGGTGCGTCTTGCCGTTGTAGAACTTGAGCGCCGCCTTTCTCTTTGGGCCGTCATAGACGGCCGAGATCAGCATGGAGGTCGGTATGTCGGCCACGCGGCTCACGCCCCGCCCGGCGCGCGGGCCACGCGATCACGCACCGCCCGAGCAGAGCTCCGTGAGCACGCCGTTGAGCGACTTTGGGTGGATGAACGTGACGCGCGTGCCCTCCGAGCCGGCGCGCACCCCCCCGAGAAAGCGCAGGCCGCAGCCCTCCATGCGCGAGACCTCGGCGTCGATGTCGTCGGTCCGCAGGGCCATGTGGTGTATGCCCTCGCCGCGCTTCTTGAGGAACGCCGCGATGGGGCCGTCCTCGCCGATCGGCGATATGAGCTCGACTCGCGCGCTGCCCAGCTTCATGATCGCGACATTGACGCCCTCTGACTCTACGGTCTCGCGGATGACCTCGGCGCCCAGGGCCCGCGAGTAGCGCTCGGCTGCGTCGTCCAGGTCGGCCACGGCGATCGCGACGTGGTCTATCTCGAGGGCCACCTAGAACGCCCCCGACGGCCTGTACTCGCCAAATACCTCGCGCAGCGCGCCGCTAATCTCCCCCGTCGTCGAGCGCGCCCTGACGGCGCCGAGTATGGCCGGCATGAGGTTGACAGACTCGTCCTCGGCGGCGGCCCTGAGGGCCTCCAGCGAGGAGGCGGCCCTCTTGGCGTCGCGGCCCTTTCGCAGGGCCTTTGCGGCCCTCGACTGCGCGCGGCCCACGGACTCGTCGACCTTGAGGAGGTCAGGGCGCGCCGCGGCGGCCTCTGTGTCCCCAAAGCGGTTCATGCCGACGATCACGCGCGCGGCGCCGCCCTCGGAGTCGATCTCCCTCTTGAGGCGGTAGGCGTTCTGGCGTATCTCGGACTGGAAAAAGCCGCGCTCTATGGCCCTTATGGACCCGCCCATCCTCTCTATCCTCTTGAGGTACTTCCAGACGCCGTCCTCTATCTCGTCGCAGAGCGACTCGAGATAGTACGAGCCGGCCATCGGGTCGACCGTCTTTGTCACGCCGCTCTCGTACGCGACTATCTGCTGCGTGCGGAGCGCGATCTTGGCCGACTCTTTTGTCGGCAGCGCGAGGGCCTCGTCGCGCGAGTTTGTGTGCAGCGACTGCGTGCCGCCGAGGACCGCGGCCATTGTCTGCAGCGCGACGCGCGCAATGTTGTTGTCGGGCTGCTGTGCCGTGAGCGACTCGCCGCTTGTCTGCGTGTGGAACTTGAGCTGCATCGAGCGCGGCTTTTTTGCGCCAAACCTCTCCTTGAGCAGCCTCGCGTAGACCTTGCGCGCGACGCGGAACTTGGCGACCTCCTCAAAGAACTCTATCGTGCAGCAGAAAAAGAACGACAGGCGCGGCGCAAAGTCGTCTATCTCGAGCCCGCGCGCAAGGCACGCCTCGATGTAGGCGATCGCGTTGGCGAGCGTAAAGGCGACCTCCTGGACCGCCGTCGAGCCGGCCTCGCGCATGTGGTAGCCCGATATAGACACGGGGTACCACTGTGGGACGCTCTTGGCGCAGTACTCGATCATGTCGCCGACGAGCCTCATCGACGGCGCTGGCGGATAGATGTACGTGTTGCGCGCAATGTACTCCTTGAGTATGTCGTTTTGCGTCGTCCCGCGCAGGTCCGCGCTGGCCACGCCCTGCGACTCGCCTAGCGCGACATAGTAGGCAAGCAGAGTCGAGGCCGTCGCGTTTATCGTCATCGACGTGCTCACCTTTCCGAGCGGTATCCCCTCAAAGGCCCGCATCATGTCGTCGATCGACGCTATCGACACGCCGACCTTGCCGACCTCGCCCTCGGCGCTCTCAGAGTCAGGGTCGTGGCCCATCTGCGTGGGCAGGTCAAATGCCATGCTCAGGCCAGTCTGGCCGTTGTCTAGCATGTAGCGAAACCTCGCGTTGGTCTGCGCGGCGTCGCCAAACCCCGAGTACTGGCGCATCGTCCAGAGGCGCTCGGCGTACATGCCCGGATGTATGCCGCGCGTGTATGGGTACTTGCCGGGGGCCTCGCGGCCGCCGCGCCGCGGCGCCGACGTGTAGAGCGGCTTTACGCGTATCCCCGAGTCCGTCACGGCGGCCGTAGCGGCCCGCCTTGCCTGACCTGCCCGCCTTGCGGGCGCTGCCCGTTTTGCCAACTAGGTCATCGCCCCCAGTATCCTCTGCGCCGCGCCGTGGGGGTCTACCCTGCCGGCGCGAAGGTCCCTTACGCATCGCTCGTACCGCGCGTTGCCTGCAGACATTGCGGACACCGCGCGGTCCCTGACGCTATTTAAAACGATATCGCGGAGCTCGGACTCGAGGCGGGCGGCATGGCGCTCCTTGCGCCCGCGCCTGCGCTCGGCGGCCAGCGCGGCGATCCTGCGGGCCAGCGCGGCGGCCGTCGCGGGCCGCCTCGAGGAGACGCGCATGACTGCCCGCTCGCGGCCGTCCGGGCCCGTGCCGGCAAACTCGCGGACAGAGTCGTAGAGCTGGGCAGAGCCGTCGAGGTCGGACTTGTTGACCACGTAAATGTCGCCAATCTCGGTCAGGCCCGCCTTTATCGCCTGGATGCTGTCCCCCGTCTGCGGGCTAAAGACGACGACGGTAATGTCGGCGATCGAGGCAATGTCTACCTCGGTCTGCCCCGCGCCGACGCTCTCGACGATGACGGGGTCGTACCGCGCGTACTCTAGCACGCGTATGCAGTCGCGGACCGACGCCGAGAGCGCCCCGCGCGAGCCGCGCGAGGCCAGGCTGCGCACATAGACGCCCGACCCGTCCAGGCCGGCCATCCTCGCCCTGTCGCCCATGATCGCCCCGCCCGTGACGTGGCTGGTCGGGTCGACTGCGAGGACCGCGGGGCGCTTTCCCGAGGAGGCCAGCGACGCGGCGACGGCCCCGATTAGCGTGCTCTTGCCGGCGCCGGCCGGCCCCGTGACGCCGACTATGGTGGACCGCCCACAGTGCGGAAAGATCTCGCGCAGCATGGCCCTGGCGCGGCGCGGCTCGTTCTCG
>RHFA01000167.1 GCA_003724275.1 Thaumarchaeota archaeon S13 | reverse complement strand
GTCGCCTCCCCGGCGCAGTTCGTGGCGGATCCGGAAAATGAAATAGCCGGCTCCAGCCGCCGTCCCCGCCGCTGCGGCTCCCACCATGCGAACATGGCGCCTCCTGGCCCGCACGCGCCCCCCCCCCGGGGGGGGGGGGGGGTCACCGCGGCCTCTTGCCAAAACGGCGCGGCTGCCCTGGTTGCGGCGCACTGGGATCCCGGGCGCCGCGCCGCCCGGGAAACTTTGCGGGGGGAACGGCCAGGACGCGCAGGCCAAGTCCAGCCGGCGGGCAACTTCGGCGCCGCGCCTTGCGCCCTTTGAGGGCAAACCGCGCCAGGGCGACAATGCGCGCCCTGTCATCCGCAGATTCCCGGGCCGCGCCGACCCAAAAGTGCGCCTCTAGCAGTAGGCCTCGTAGCAGCTGTCCAGGAGGCGGTTCTGCGCGTCAAGCGACGCGCCAGCGGCGCTGATCATCTCGTCGGGGCTCGGCGACGCGGCGACTATGCCGCTCCAGACGGCGGCATGGCGAATGTCCGCCTCGGTGTGCACGCGCAGGTACTCTGTCGCCTCGTCGGAAGTTATCCCGTAAAACTCCGAGAGGCCCTCGAGCTTTGTGTGGCTGATCTTTGGTATCTCCTTTTCAAGCGCATACATTGCGCTCGCGCCGCCCTCAAACGTCCGCATCAGCCCCGCAATGCCCCCGACGGCCTCTAGCGTGGCGGGCCGCCCCCCGCAGACAAGGCTCTCGCGCGAGACGCCGAGGGATCCCGCAAACCTCTCCCACATTGGCACGTGCTCGCGCTCCTCTGCCATGACGCCCTCGATCTCGGCCATGTCCGCGCCGGCCGGCGCGCGCGAGGCGATCTCGCCCACAAAGCCCGGCACGGCCCGCGCGAGCTGATAGTACTCCTGCGAGTACCCTGCCAGCGACGAGGCCTCTAGGGTCCCCTCTGACCACTTTTGGTAGAACGGGTGCTTTAGGAGGCTCCTCTCCTCTATGAGCGCGTCTATGGCCGCAATGACGTCCGCCATGGCAGGCCTCGCCGGGGCGCGCTAAAAAAGCCTTTGCGGGCCGTGCTGGGGAGGGCAGGGCAGAATTTTACTATATAGATTAGGGGAAAATGCCGATATCGCTTAAGCGCGCCGGAATCCGACGTTTAGGTAAATCCCTTTATAGTACCGAACTCGCCCCCTGTGGCATGGAAGCCGAGTACAAGCTCGAGAACCTCGCGGGGGTCGGGCCGGTAACCACAAAGAAGCTCACCGACGCGGGGGTCCACAACATGATGGACCTCATAGTCAGGGGCCCCGTCGAGATCACCGAGATCACCGGAATGGACCGCGAGACGGCCGAAAAGATAGTCAACAAGGCCCGCGTGCAGCTCGCCGAGGCCGGCCTCATCGCCCAGAGCTTTGAGAGCGCCTCGGACATATACAAGAGGCGCCAGGACATCGGCAAGATAACCACGGGCACCAACTGCCTCGACACGCTCTTTGAGGGGGGCATCGAGACGCAGGCCCTCACCGAGGTGTATGGCGAGTTTGGCTGCGGCAAGACGCAGTTCTGCCACACAATGTGCGTCATGGTCCAGAGGTCCCCCGAGGAGGGTGGCCTCAACGGGAGCGTCCTCTATATCGACTCGGAGAACACCTTCCGCCCCGAGCGCATCGTCACGATAGCAAACGCGCACGGGCTGGATCCCGAGAGAATCCTCGACAACATTATCGTCGCGCGCGCCTACAACAGCGCGCACCAGACGCTCATACTCGAGGAGTCCAGCAACCTGATAAAGGAGAACAACATCAAGCTCATAGTGGCCGACTCGGCAGTGGGTCTCTTTAGGTCAGAGTACCTCGGGCGCGGGACGCTTGCGGCCAGGCAGCAAAAGCTCAACCACTTTGTCCACCTGCTCTCCCGCATCGCCGAGACGTACAACTGTGCGGCGGTCGCGACAAACCAGGTCATGGCCTCGCCGGACGTCTTTTTCGGAGACCCGACGCGCCCGATCGGCGGCAACGTCGTAGCGCACACGAGCACATACCGGGTCTACTTTAAAAAGTCGGGCAAGAAGAGGATCGCGCGCATGGTCGACAGCCCGCACCACCCCGAGGAGGAGGTTCTCTTTGCGCTGGGGGCAGCGGGAGTGATCGACCCAGAGGACGCGACCGCCAAAAAGGCCAAAAAGCCGGCTGCCGCGGCAAAGCCGGCAAAGAAGGCCAAAAAGGCCAAGGATGATGCCCCCGAGGCCGAGGCCGGTTCGGCCGACGAGCCTCCCGAGGAGGAGAGGGTCGAGGGCCCAACTGACGTCCCCGAGCCGCCTGGCGGCGAAGGGGAGGCCGAATAGGCCACGCAGGCAAGAATAGCCCCAAACATGCCACGGCCAGCCTGGCATGGGCCTGCGCCTGCGGGGCAACAGGCCGGCCGGGATGTCAGGCATGTTTGAGCCGCCGTGGGTCATCCTTTTTGCGATCGGCGTGATAGCCGCGTTCGTCCTGGCGGTCTTTGCCGTTTACATGTCCGTGTGGCTCCTGTGGCGCGCGGCCGACTGGCTCTGGCACAACCCTGCGAGGCCGTGGCGCGCGGCCTGGAGGCTCTCGCGCAGGCTCTGGGGCGGCGAGGGCTGCCTCCGCCATGGGGCCCGGCGGCGCCGGCTGGCCCGGCAGCCGATCTAGCCCGGCTCCCCTCCCTGGCCCTCCAAGCCCCCGCCCGCGCCCAAACAGGCCAAAAGTGTTAAAATAGGCCGCCGCCGGCCGCGCCGCAGGCATGACGACCAAAAAGCCCTCGGGCCGGTCCCACGGGTTTCGCCACAAGTCGCGCTCGATCATGACCAAGAGGTCAAACAGGGGCGTCTCGTTCCTCCTTCGCGAGTATAGCGTGGGCCAGCGGGCCCTGGTCATCATCGACCCCTCGCAGCACAAGGGCCTGCCGCACCGCCGCTACCACGGCAAGGTCGGCGTCGTGCGCAACGTCGGGCGGCGCGCGCTCACGCTTGACGTCAAGCTGGGAAACAAGTCAAAGACGCTAATAGCCAGGCTGGACCACGTAAAGCCGTTTGGGGTGCAGTAGGTTGGAGGAGATACGGAAAAAGCAGCCGATCACGCTCGCCGAGGTGGGCGAGATACTCGGCAAGTCAGACCCCGACTCGCTCGACCAGATACAGAACTGGACGCGCGACTATGCGACAAAGTTTGTCACGACAGATGCCGACAAGGCCAAAAAGATGAGGCAGCGCATGGTCAAGGAGTGCGGCCTGACCGAGGAGGAGGCCGTCGAGATCATCAACATACTCCCGACGTCGATGGCCGAGCTGCGCTCGTTCACGTTTGGATGGAAAAAGCTCATACTCACCGAGACTCTCGAAAAGATAATCTCCATAATAAAGGAGAACGCCTGAGCGGGTAGGTGGCATTGTCCGCACCCGCGCCAAAAAAGTACGAGGACACCGTGCGCGTGCTAGACTTTCGCACAAAGCAGCGGTCCACGACGGTCCGCGGCAAGAGGGGGATCATACTCACCACGATAGGCGAGACAAAGTTCACGCTTCTCGAGGTTCTCGGCGTCGAGGGCTCGACCTTTGAGGTGGGCGAGAGGATCGACGTGAGCAGGGAAAGCCGCTCAAAGGTGTCCTCGGTGCTAGGCAAGCTCGAGTATGAGCGCATACCGAGCAGCGCAAGGGACGAGATACCCGACATTGTCCGCGAGATAGTCGAGGACAGCGAGGAGCGCTTTGTCGCGTACATCAACAGGGCCGAGCCGCTCACGCCGCGCACGCACGCGCTCGAGATAATCCCGGGAGTGGGCCGGCGCCTCCTCAAGGTCATAGTCGACGAGCGCGCAAAGAGCCCGTTCACGAGCTATGCCGACGTCGAGGAGCGCACGGGCCTCAAGGATCCGGTCATGCGGATAGTGCAGCGCATTATCGACGAGATCACCGGCGTGACGCGCATGAACATATTCGTCAAGCGATGACGCGAAGCAGGCGCGCAGAGGCCGGCCAGCACTTTCTGGCCTCGGCCGGCGCGGCGTCGCGCGTCGTCGACGCCGCGCGCATTGGGGCCGGCGACACGGTGTACGAGGCCGGCACGGGCACGGGCGCGCTCGTGCCCCTGCTGTGCGGCGCGGCGCGGCGCGTCATATCAGTCGAGTCCGACGCGCGCCTCCACGCCGAGGCCCTGGACCGCCTCGGCGGCCTGCCGGGCCTGGAGCTGCGCCACGCCGACGCGTTCTCGTCTGACGAGGCGTTTGACGTCTTTGTCTCGAGCCTGCCCTACTCGCAGAGCCGCCGCGCCTTTGAGTGGATGGCGCGCCAGGACTTTGGCCGCGGGGCCGTGATCGTGCAGCGCGAGTTTGCCCAAAAGGTCATGGCCGGCGGCGCTCCCGGCAAGCGCGCGATCGGCGTGGTCGCAGCCGCTGCGTTTGAGATCGAGCGCGTCGCCGGCGTGGGTCGAGAGAGCTTTGTGCCGCCGCCGCGCGTCGACTCTGTCATACTCTCGCTGCGCAGGCGCGCGACGCTCGATCGCGCGACGGTCGCGGCGATAAACTCGCTCTTTTCGTACAGGAGAAAGACGCTCCGGAGCGCGCTGCGCCTGCTCGGCGCCGGCGGCAGCGGCGGGACAGAGCGCGTCGGGGACCTCGGCGTGGGGGAGATTGTCAGGGTTGCGCGGTCCATCTCGCGATGAGCCCGAGTACGCGCGCGCCGAGGACACGTTCCTCCTCGAGGACGGCATCGCGGGCCTCTCTGGGCGCGCCGCCCTGGAGATAGGGTCTGGCTCGGGGTACCTCTCGAGGGCCCTCGAGCGGTCCTTTGAGCTCGTCGTGGCCACCGACATCAACCTCGCCGCGCTGCGAACCCAGACGTTCAGGGCGCAAAACCGCGTCTGCTGCGACGGGGCCTCGGCGATCCGCGGGGGCTTTGACCTTGTCATATGCAACATGCCCTACGTCCCCTCCGGCCCTGTCGAGGTGTACGCCACCGACGGGGGCCGCGGCGGCGTCGAGGTCCCGCTGCGGATAATGCGCTCGGCGATCCCGCGCGTCGCGCGCGGCGGAAAGTTCCTGTTCGTCACGTCGTCCCTCTCGCGCCCCGGCGAGCTTGCGGCCCTGGCCGCGTCGATGGGCATGTCCACCAGGACAATATCCTCGAGGAAAATGTTCTTTGAGAGCCTCCTCCTGATGGAGGCCTCGCGCGCCTAGGTCAGCGGCGCAGCGCCGCACTGGCGCCTGCGGCGATCGCCGCGGCCATCTGCGACGTGCCAGCCGAGCCGCCAATGTCGGCCGTCACGGCCCTGCCCTCGTTTATGACGCGCGCCGTGGCCTCCCTTATGGCCTCGCCAATGTCGGCCTCGCCGGCGCGCTCGGCCATCCACGCGCCCGAGAGTATGCTGGCCGCCGGGTTTGCCCTGCCCTGCCCCGCAATGTCCGGCGCGGATCCGTGGGCCGCCTCGAACATTGCGTACGAGTCGCCCATGTTGGCCGAGTGTATGAGGCCGATCGAGCCGACAAGGCCGGAGACGAGCTCGGATATTATGTCCATAAAGAGGTTCGTGCTCAGGAGAACCGTGCCGTCAAACTGCTCGGGGGCCACGACGAGCTGCTGGGCCATGTTGTCAATGTATATCTCCGAGACGCCAATGCCGCGCGCGCCGGCGGCCCTCTGGGCCTCCTCCCAGAATATCCCGTCGGTCCGCTTTAGTATGTTCCTCTTTGTTATCGCGACTGCCCTCTTCATGCCGCGGTCAGCGGCCCACTCCATCGCCGCGTCGGCAAGGCGCGCGCACCCGCGCCTTGTCACCTTTCTTATCGCGATCGCCGCGTCCGGCCCAACCTGCGACTCTACCCCGGAGTAGAGGCCCTCGGTCGCCTCGCGAAAGCAGGCGCACTCGAGGCGGCGGCCGGGCGTGAGCCGCTCGTACGTCGAGCACGGCCTGATGTTGGCATAGAGGTCAAACTTTTGGCGCAGCGTGACGGCGACGCTGCGCGGCGCGCCGGGGACGGGGAGTGTCGTCGTCGGGCCCTTAAAGCACGCGTCGGCGCGCTCGAGCTCGGCCATCGTCGCGTCGGGTATGTACGTCGCGTCGCGCCTCGAGTTTTTCTCCCACTGCTCTGATCCGGCCTCGCACATGACAATGTCCATGCCCGTTCCGCACTCGCGCAGGACCGAGAGCATCGCGTCGACGACCTCCGGCCCAATTCCGTCGCCCCTCATCACGGCAACCCTCGCCATGGCGACGCGCCGCGCCACGTTTGATATTAAGCCTTGCGAGGGGCGGGCCGTGGCGGTTCGCGCCCGCGCTGCGGGCATTGGCCCTGGCGCGCCCAGGGCAGCCCCCCGCGCGCGGCCTGCGACGGCGCCCT
This sequence comes from Thaumarchaeota archaeon S13, assembly GCA_003724275.1. Classification (GTDB taxonomy): domain Archaea; phylum Thermoproteota; class Nitrososphaeria; order Nitrososphaerales; family Nitrosopumilaceae; genus JAHRAL01. The sequence goes on along the minus strand of RHFA01000167.1, from coordinate 3,669 downwards.
GGCGCGCCCAGGGCAGCCCCCCGCGCGTGCGCCCTTCGCATCAGTTTAATACGCGCCCGTGCGCCCCCCGCCGCGCGTGCGGAGATCGCCTAGCCTGGTAGGGCGTGGGATTGCTAATCCCATGTTTTCACGAACACGGGGGTTCGAATCCCCCTCTCCGCGCCACCCCCATTCCCCGGCCGCCGCAATTAGACTTAATAGTGCGCGCCCCCCGCCGCGCGCGCGGGATGGCACGCAGAAAGAGCCAAAAGATCATCCGCACGCGCCCGCGCAACGTCACGACGGGGATGTGCCGCGAGTGCAAGACGATAGGCCGCATCCAGATACTGGGCCCCCCGGGCGAGGAGCGCGCAAAGTGCCCCTCGTGCAACAAGGAGTTTGACCTCTAGGGCCCGCGCGCGGGGGCGGCGCATACCTTTTTAAGTAAATTTTGCGAGCCCCCCGCCGGAATGAGCGAGTCCACCGAGACCATCTACCACCGCGTCTCGCGCCTCGAGGACGAGGTCGCGACGCTGCGCGCCGAGGTCAACAGGCTCAAGCACGCGATGCGCAACAAGATCGCGCGCCACGAGATCTCGTTGATAAAGAAGGGCAGCGACGTCGAGTCGATCATAGACTAGAGCGCATCTGGCGTATGATCTCCAGGACGTGGTCAACGTCGTCGCCGTTTGGGTTTATCTCGAGGTAGCGCCCAAGGTGCTCTATGGCCCCCTTGCGGTTCTGCAGGCGGGCCTCGAGGAGGCCGGCGTCCCTCACGTCCTCGGCAGAGTCTGGCGCCAGCGCGAGGGCCATGCGCGCGCAGCGCAGGGCCCTGTCGTGCGCGTACGAGTGCATGTACGAGTGCTTTAGGTTCCTCGCCATGCGGACGAGCAGCCTCTCGGGCGTCGCCGGCGCGAGCAGCGCCTGCGTGAGCTCGGCGCCGGGCCCGACGGCCGCCTCGAGGAGCGCCGCAACGTCGCCCTCGGAGAGTATCCTGCCGCCGGCCACGGCGTCGATCACCACGTCCCCGTGGCGCGCAAGGACGCGCCCGGGAAAGCTGACCAGGCCGACATCGATCCCCGCTCCGCGCGCCACCTCGGCGTATATGATCGAGACCGTTATGGCGATTCCCGTCCGCCTGTCGATGACCTCGTTGAGAAAGTTGTTGCGCGGGTCATAGTGGTCCTCAAAGTTGCCGCGAAACCCGCACGTGCCAAAGACGTGCGCGTTAAGCGCGCCGATCGCGCCGGTCGGCCCGCGCGCGCGGTCCACGTCTAGCCTAAAGGACTCGCGCATCGCCGCAATCCTCGCGGCGTACGCCGCAATGTCAAGGTCGGGGTACTCGAGGAGCTGGGCCATCTTTAGGCCCCTCTCCACCAGGCTGTGGCGCGCGTTGGCGGCAAACGCGGCCCACTCTGCCAGGAACGGGTCAAAGTCGGGCATGGCCCTAGTGGCCCGCCGCGGCGAGCCACGCGGCGGGATCCTTGATGTCCCTCGTCGTCGGCGCGCGCCGCAGCATCTCCCCAAAGGCCTCCCTGCCCATCTCCGAGTGGGCCGCGGCCACAAAGTCGCGCCCGATCCCCTTGCGCACGCCGTACGACGTCCTGTCCGTGCCCATGAACGTCTGCAGGTACATGCCAAAGTCCGCGTCGTCGGCGAGGGCCTCGCGCACGACAAAGGCGGCCATGCCCTCCATCACGGCAAACGCCGCGTGGTGGGCCTGTATGGGCCGCAGCCACCTCTCGTACATGCCCGCCAGGCCGGGGAGGGCCCTGGCTATGCCGGGCTCGACCTCGACCCTGTTGTAGGTCATCACGTCCGGCCCGAGGACGCGCGCGACAAAGTTGTCCGGGTTTAGCGCGAAAAAGAGGTTTGCGCGCAGCGCGACGGCAAAGTCGTCGGGCACGGGGGGCAGGCCCAGGTGCTCGGCGAGGCCCCTGGCCTCGGCGTCGCCGAGGCCCATGATCTCGGCTGCAAGCTCCTCGTTTATCGCGTTGACCCCGGCGACGGCGGCGCGGTTTGCCTCGTGGAGGGGTCCCTGCATCGAGTGCGTGGCCTCCTCGAGGATTGTCATCTTTACGGCCCCGACATATCCCGAGCTGACCGCCGCGCGGCGGGCCTCGTACGGCCTGCCCTGCCTGTAGAGTATTATCTGCGGGTAGCGCGAGAGTATGAACGAGTTTAGGTGTATGGCCGGCTCCATATAGTCGCCGTACGTGGTGGATATCTTTGAGAGGTAGGACTTTGCGTACGTAGAGTAGACGAGAAACCGCGGCGTGTCGCGCTCGGCGAGGCCGGCGACGGCGCCGGCGTCGCCGGAGCCGACTGCCGCAAAGAGGTCCCTCGCATAGCCGGCCGAGTCTTCGCGCGCGTGGACCTTTCTGGCCTTGAGGGACTTGAACTCGCCAAGGCCCGTGACCTCGACGCGCAGGCCAGCGGCCCGCGCAAGGCCCGTGACGCCCTCGGCTAGGCCGGCCATGCCGTCAAGGAGCCTTTCGGCGAGCTCGTCGAGGGGCTCAAAGGAGACGCCAAAGTCCGCGTCGGCGGCTATCTCGCCGGCGAGCCTCTCCATCTCGCGCTCCTCGGAGACCTCGACGGAGAGCTGGTCCAGCAGCGCCTCGGCAAACTCGTCATACTCGCCCATCGCAGCGCGGGGCGCGCAGGGGTCTACATTTAACGCTATTGCGCCCGCGCGCGCCCCATGCGCCACAAACTACAAAAGGCGCGCCCGCGCGGGGCGCGCCCGCGTTGGCCGAAACGCCGCACTCCACGAGCATAATCACGGCGCTCGCCGCGCTGCCAGAGTTCCTGCGCAAGTCCATGCTCACGCGCCGCCTCGCCGAGTTTTACTCGATGCCGCCTGACGAGCAGCGTGAGGTGATCGACGGGGCGCTCGCCGCGGCGCCGACGATCCCCTTTGACGACCTCGAGCGCCTCCTGCGGACGTGGCTAGTCGCCGTGTGCGCGCTGCCCGAGGACCGGCGCCGCCACATGTTTGCCGCGTACGCGGCCGGGATATGCGCGAGCCCGGAGCGCCTCGCCGCGCTAAACGTCGACGGCATGCTCGGCGCGCTCCTCTCGCTAGGCGAGGCCGAGCGCGCGGCAATAGCGCGCTCTGCGGGCGAGGCCATAGCGGCTAGCCCGGAGCGCTGCCGCCGCACGCTCATGCTGCTGATCCCAAAGAACGCGCGCGCGCATGTCGGGGCCTAGGCGTCGGGGTTGCGGTTTTTCTCGTCGGCATAGTCGACCATGCCGCCCTCCGGCGGCGCGACGCCCACAAAGGCCTTTTCGTTCTTGCGCACTAGCCTGCGGTGGTCGGGCATCGACATGTCGAGCCTCATCTCGTTCATGAGCATCACGCGGTACTCTTTCCACTCTGCCCAGCACTTTGGGCAGCAGGGGTAGGCCGCGGCGGCCTCCTCGAGCTCCACTTCGGGGGGTATGTCCCCCTTGCACTTTGTGCACGTGCGCGCCTCCACGGCGGGGCCTCCCGCGGGGGCGCATTTATCTCTATGGCAGCCCGGGAGGGTGTTGAGTGACTAGGCACGGCCTTTGACGCCCGCGGGCAAAACCGTGCATGGTCGGCTCTGGGACGCAGTCGGAGCGGGGGGCTGCGGGCAGGGCAGGGCGGCAGGCCCGCCGCTCCTTGGCGTTGGCACTGTTTACGAGTCGGCGCGGAGGGCTGCGGGC
>RHFA01000047.1 GCA_003724275.1 Thaumarchaeota archaeon S13 | reverse complement strand
GCGGTCGGACTGCCAGATGTTGCGGCCCATGTCGACTCCGGCCGCGCCGGCGTCGACGGACGAGCGCACGAGCTCGAGGGCCTCGCGCTCGGGAACCTTTGGGCCGCCGGCGACGATGATGGGCACGGGGCACGACTCTACGACCCTCTCAAAGCCCTCGCAGTGGTATGTCTTGACCATGTGGGCCCCGAGCTCGGCGGCGATCCGGCATGCCAGCGAGAGGTAGCGCGCGTCGCGCTTTTCGAGCTCCTTTCCGACTGCAGTCACGGCGAGGACGGGCATCCCGACGGCCTCGGCCTCGTCGACGAGCCTCCCGAGCGAGACGAGCGTCTGGTGCTCGTGGGCCGCGCCGACAAAGATCGACATTGCGACTGCCGAGGCGTTGAGGCGCACGGCCTCGGCCATGCCCGTGGTTATTGCCTCGTCAGAGAGGTCGGCCCCGACGATGCTGCTGCCCCCCGAGACGCGCAGGACGACGGGAACCGCGCTGGAGGCCGGCACGGAGGTCCGCAGGACGCCGCGCGTGAGCATTAGCGAGTCACAGTGCTCGACGAGAGGCCCTATCGTCTCGGAGGGCCTCTCGAGGCTGCGCGTCGGGCCCATAAAGTAGCCGTGGTCGACGGCGAGCATGACGCCGCGCCGCGCCGGCGGGCGTATGATGCGGGCCATGCGGCTCTCCATCCCCCAGTCCATGCGGGCGAGCCCCCCGCCGCGCGCCACTTAAGCCTTACTCGGTTATGAGGACCTTCATGGCCGACTCGCCGCCGCGCGCGCGCTCAAAGGCCTCATTAGAGTCGGCGAGGCGGTAGCGGTGCGTCACGAGGCGCGCCACGTCAATCCTGCCGCCGGCGATCATCTCCAGCGCGCGCCTCGTGTCGGCGTCCGAGGCCGCATAGCTGGACCGAATCCCCACGCCGCGCGCATAGAGGTCACCGGCGTCAAGCTCGAGGGCCGCGCCGCGCGGCGGGACGCCAAAGAGCATGACCGTGCCGCCGTCGCGGGCCATCCTCACGCCGTCGGCGATCGCGCGCGCGCTGCCCGTGGCGACGATGGCCGCGTCGGCCCCGCGGCCCCCCGTCGCGCCGCGGACACAGTCCACGCCGAGCTCGGGCCGGACGGCCTCTGTCGCGCCGAGGTCGCGCGCAAAGCCCACCCTGTACTCGTTGGTGTCCGTGCAGATTGCCGCGATGCCGCGCGAGCGCGCGATCATCGAGTGCATGATTCCCGTCGGGCCGCACCCGAGCACGGCGACCGTGTCGCCCTCGCGGCACGCCAGCGCGTCCCACGCGCGGAGGCAGCACGCAAGCGGCTCGATCATGGCGGCCTGCTCAAAGGTGACGCCGTCGGGCAGGCGCAGGACGCCGCCGCGCGAGACGTTCTGCGCGGGGACCGCATAGTGCTCGGCGAGGCCGCACGGCGAGAGGTTTGTCGACGAGTATGACGCGCAGAGCGTCTCCTCGCCGCGCGCGCAGTGCCTGCAAGAGCCGCACGAGACGTGGTGGTGCGTGAATACCCTGTCGCCGGCGCGAATTTCGCCGGCCCCGTCGCCGACGGCGGCGACCGTGCCGGCCGGCTCGTGGCCCAGGCGCATAGACGGCTTTGCGTACATTCCGTACACCTTTTCGAGGTCAGAGCCGCATATGCCGCACGCGCGCATCCTCACGACAATCCCGCCCGTCTGGGCCTCTGGCATGTCGGCCTCGCGGACATCCACGCGGCCCTCGCCCACAAACGCGGCCCTCATGCGCGCGCGGCCGGCGGCGGCCCGATAAAACCCTACCCCGCCCCTACATTCCGAGTATCTTTTTGAGCATGGCCCTATAGTCGACGTCGGCCCTCGTCGCGCCGCTGGCCGGAAGCGCAAAGACTAGCGTGTCGCCCTCCGTGCGGAGCCTCGTGATCTCGTCCTCTATGGGCGAGGCGACGTCGTCGCCTACGAGGACGAGGCCCACGTCTGGGTCCGAGGAGAGCGACCTGATCTCGGCGAGGGCCTCCTCGGGGGTCTCGGCCACGGTTCCCGGCACGCCGGCGAGCCTAAAGCTCGTCACAAAGGACCTGCGGCCCACCGTCATTATGCGCACTGCGCCCCCCGCGCCGCGCGCGTTCACATTTAACCCTTTTTTGGGCGGGCCGGCGCGCGCACGGCGCGGCAAGGTTGATTAACCGCCGCTCCCCGCCGCGCCGCCGTTGGAAGGCCACGAGATCGACATTGTGAGGCCCGTCTACCTCTTTCTCCACGGCAGGATGGACCTGCACGACAGGGCCATGGCTGCCCTCACAAAGGCCGGCTTTAGCGCCTCGAGGGTCCAGATCGCCGTGCCGACAAAGGCCGGCGAGCCGGGCGACTATGCGGCGATGGCCTGGCGCCCGCCAAACCCGGACCACATGAAGATCCAGAGAATCGCCTCCGTCGAGGCCGTAGAGCCGGCAGGCATGGAGGGCGTCTGGCGCGGAGTCAAGAGGGAGGACCTCTTTGAGGTTCCCCTCTAGGGCGCGCCCTGGCCCTGCCGCGCGTGCTCGCCCCAAATGTCCTCGAGGAGGCCCCTCACAAACTCGTCATACTCGTCATCAGAAAAGGTGACCGTCTCGGGGTCCCCGCCCAGCGCGGCCTCGATGTGCGCGCACGGCGGGCCGCGATAGTGGTATGACGCGCAAGAGCACGCGCGCGCCTCGGGGTCGACCCAGTGCTCCCCCCCGCGGCCCACGACGGTGAGCACGCGCCTCCCGCTGGGCTCAAAGGCGTGGACCTTTGCGCTCATGCCCCCCGGCGCCACAAGGGTTTAATCCGGGCGGGACTGTATAACCCTACCGTATGAGCGCAAGGGCGAGGGCCGCCGTCCCCGACGCGGCCCTCCTCGTCGAGGACGCCGGGGAGGTCACGCTAGCCGTGGCCGACGCGCACGTGGGCATCGAGGGGGCCATGGCGGCAAGGGGCGTGCGCATGGACAGCGCAGGGCCGGCCCTCGAGATGGCCGGCGAGATTGCGGCCCTGGCGCGGCGCGCGTCGGCGCGGCGCATCGTCCTGCTGGGAGACACAAAGGCCGGCACGTCGAGGATAACGGCCGCAGAGTGGGACGCCGTGCCGGCGTTCCTCTCGCGCCTCGCCGGGGCAGCCGAGACCGTCGTCGTGCCGGGAAACCACGACGCCGGCATGGCGCGCCTGCTGCCTGACGGCGTGTCGATGACGGCCCCGTCCGGCATTGTCATCGGCGGCACGCTGCTGACGCACGGGCACGCGATGCCATCAGAGAACCTCGCCGGCGTCTCGCGCATAGTCATGGGCCACGCGCACCCCGTCGTGCGCGACGCCTCGTCTGTCCTGGGCGGGCGGCGCGTCTGGGCGACGATGGTCGCGCGGCGCGGGGCCGTCTTTGCGTCATCGCGCGGGCGCCTCGAGATAACCGTCGTCCCGTCGTTCAACCGCCACACGGCCGCGCTGCCCGGCCCTCGCGGCGCGGCGCGCGCGCGCTCGCCCATACTAGAGAGGGCGCGGCGCGGAATCGTCTCGGCTAGGGTCATCACCCTCGGAGGCGCCCTCCTCGCCGAGGGGCCCTCGGCCCTCGACGGCATCCTCTGGTAGGGCCGCATAGGGCTCGAGGGCGCGGCGCGTCGTCGTGTTGGACCGCAGCCACTCTAGCGCGCGCACAAACGACTCGGCCAGCTCGGGCGTCGTGAGGACGGGTATGCCGAGCTCCGTTGCCTTGCGCCGTATCTGGTACTCGTCATCGAGCATGCCGACGTACTTTTCCATAGTCGACGTGCTGGGGATGTTTATGATAAAGCTGATCTTGCGCCCGTACAGCAGGTCAGAGATGTTTGGCTTGCGCTCGGGCTCGCTGATCTTGTGGACAGTCCCGACGTTGCCGATGCGGCTGCCCAGAAACTCGGCGGTGTGCTCTGTGGCGAGTATGCCAAATCCCAGGCCGCCGAGTCGCGCTATCGTGGGCATGAGGCGCTCGCGGTTCTTTTCCCCGCCTATCGTGACGAGGGCCGTGCCCGACTCTGGGAGCGTATAGCCGACGGCCGTCAGCGCCTTTGCGAGCGCGTCATAAAAGCCGGTCCCAAAGCACGCGGCCTCACCCGTGGACTGCATCTCGACCCCGAGGACAATGTCGGCCCCGTCGAGCTGCATAAAGGAGAACTGGGGGACCTTTATGCCGTGCGTGTTGGCACGCGCGCCGGCGGCGCCCCCGCCCTCGCTCACCCTCCCGCCGAGTATCGCCGAGGCGGCCATGTCTATGAGGTTTGTCCTGGTCAGCTTTGAGACAAAGGGCATCGACCGCGACGCGCGTATGTTGAGCTCTATGACGTGCGGCACGCCGTCGTGCACGAGGAACTGCAGGTTGAACGGCCCGCGCACGTTGAACTCGGGGACGATGCTGCGCGTGTGCGCCTCGATCGCCTCTAGCGTGCTGCTGCCCAGGCGCCACGGCGGGATGCACATCATCGCGTCCCCCGAGTGGACGCCCGCGCTGTCAATGTGCTCGACTATGGCCCCAATGTGGACGCGCTCGCCGTCACACACGCCGTCGACGTCGACCTCGAGGGAGTTTAGCATGAACTTTGAGATCACGACGGGGTGGTCCGGCGAGAGCGTCGTGGCCTCGCGTATGTACGAGGCGAGCTCGCCCTGCGACCAGACGACCTTCATCGCGGCCCCGCTGAGGACGTACGACGGCCTGACGATTACGGGATACCCGACGCGCAGCGCAAACTCGCGCGCGGCGTCCATGCCAGAGAAGGCCTGCCAGGGCGGCTGCCGGACGTGGAGCGAGTCCAGTATGGCGCTAAACGACGAGCGGTTCTCTGCCCTGTCAATGTCCTCAGCGGCCGTGCCGAGTATGCGCACGCCGCGCTCGGCGAGGCCAGGCGTGAGGTTGTTGGCCGTCTGGCCCCCGACGCACGTCACTGCCCCCCTCGGCGACTCAAAGTCGGCAATGTCCATGATCCGCTCGAGCGTGAGCTCCTCAAAGTAGAGGCGGCTGCATATGTCATAGTCAGTCGAGACCGTCTCGGGGTTGCAGTTGACCAGCGCAATCTCGGCGCCGCTGCGCGCAAGGCCCCAGACCATGTTGACGGTCCCCCAGTCAAACTCTACGCTGCTCCCTATGCGGTACGGGCCGGCCCCGAGTATGACTATCGAGTCGCTCGAGCGCGGGGCCTCAATGTCGTCGGCGTCGCCGCCGTACGTCATGTAGAGATAGTTGGTCTGCGCGGGCCACTCGGCGGCGAGCGTGTCTATCTGCTTTACGCGCGGCACGATGCCCAGGCGCTTTCTCTCGGCGCGCACGTCGTCGGCCGACGTGCCCCGCGCGCGCGCGACCTGCGCGTCAGAGAAGCCCAGGCGCTTTGCGCGGCGCAGGTCCGTGTCCCGCGAGGCGAGGCCCTCGGACGCGTCGACGATGTTGCGTATGCGCTCGACAAACCACGCGTCAATGTACGACAGGTCGACGATGCGCTCCGTGGACATTCCCGCGCGGATTGCGCGCGCGACCCAGTGGAGTATCATGTCGTCTGGCCTGCCCAGCGCGCGCTCGATTGCCTCCTCGTCGCCGTCGACGTCGCGCCTGTTGAGCGTGAGGCCGTCAAGGCCTATGTCGAGCATGCGCATGGACTTTTGCAGGGACTCCTCGAACGTGCGGCCCACGCCCATGACCTCGCCCACTGACTTCATTGTTGGCCCGAGAGCCCTCTCGGCGAGCTCAAACTTTGCAAAGTCCCATCGCGGGTGCTTGCACACGACATAGTCGAGCGAGGGCTCAAAGCACGCAGTCGTCGACCTTGTTATCTTGTTTGCGAGCTCTGGCAGCGAATACCCCAGGCCAATCTTGGCGGACATGTACGCAAGCGGGTATCCCGTAGCCTTGCTCGCGAGGGCCGAGGACCTCGAGAGGCGCGGGTTTACCTCGATTGCCGCGTATCTCGGCGAGTCGGGATCGAGGGCAAACTGGATGTTGCACTCGCCGACAATCCCGACGTGCGACGTCGCGCGCAGGGCCGCCGATCGCAGCGTGTGGTATTCAGAGTTGTCTATTGTCTGCGACGGCGCGACGACAATGTTGTCGCCCGTGTGGACGCGCATCGAGAGGACGTTCTCCATGTTGCACACGATTACGCTGTTCTTCTCGTGGTCGCGCATGACCTCGTACTCTATCTGCTTCCACCTGCCGACGTACTCCTCTATGAGGACCTGGCCCACGAGGCTTGCGGCAATCCCGCGCCCGACGGTCTCGTGGAGCTCTATCTCGTTGCGCGCCACGCCTCCGCCCTTGCCGCCTAGCGTGTACGCGACGCGCACGATGACGGGGTAGCCAATCTCGGCGGCGACGGCGGCGGCGTCCTCAAAGGTCGTCACGGACCGGCTCCGCAGCATTGGCACGCCGCACTCGCCCATGGCCTCCTTGAAGAGGCGCCGGTCCTCGGTTCGCCGTATCCCGTCGACCTGCGTGCCGAGCACGCGCACGCCGTACCTCGACAGGACGCCAGAGCCCTCTAGGCCCACGCCGCAGTTGAGCGACGTCTGGCCGCCATAGGCGAGCATCAGCGCATCGGGCCTCTCGGACTCTATTATCGACTCGACATACTCTGCATTGACTGGCAGCAGGTACACCCTGTCCGCAAAGCGCGTGTCTGTCTGTATCGTCGCGACGTTTGGGTTGATGAGGACGCTCTTTACCCCCTCCTCCCTGATCGCCTTTAGGCACTGGCTTCCGGAGTAGTCGAATTGGCGGCCGTTTTGCGGCTCTCGCCGGCTTCTCCGATCTTTATTGCCCCGCTTCCGAGGACCAGTATCTTTCGCGGCGTCTCGCGCCTAGGCAGGCGATCCCTCCCCCGCAAGGCGCGCTAGCTCGTCAAAGACAAAGCCGCAGTCATAGGGTCCCGGCGAGGCCTCGGGGTGGAACTGCACCGCAATGCACCTCCCTCCCGAGTGCCGGATCCCCTCTACGGTCTTGTCATCCGTGTTGGTGAACCACAAGTCAAACTCCGAGCCGTCAAGCGACTCGGGGTCTATGCAATAGCCGTGGTTTTGGCTCGTGACGTAGACGCCTCCCGTCCCCACGTCAAGGCACGGCTTGTTCTGGCCGCGGTGGCCGTACTTCATCTTGTACGTGCTCGCCCCGCCGGCAAGCGCTATTATCTGCGCGCCGAGGCATATGCCCAGCGTCGGCACGCGGCTCTTTATGAGCTCGCGCGCGGCCTCGATCGTCGGCCCGCAGTGGAGCGGGTCGCCCGGACCGTTGCTGATGATGACCGCCGCGGGATCCATCTCTAGTATGTGCGAGGCCGGCGTGTCCCACGGGACGAGGACCGCGCTGTGGCCTATCCGCCTGACGTTGCGCAGGATTGCGTTCTTTGCGCCCGTGTCTATCACGACGATGGGGCGGCCCTCGCCGTACCTTGCCTCCGAGCGCGTGGAGACGGACTCTACGAGGCGCTCGGAGGCATAGTCGTGGCCCTCCATGGCCCTCCTGGCCGCCTCGACGTCTATCTCCGAGTCAGAGACGCACATCGCGGCCATCGACGAGCCCGCCGAGCGCAGCCTCTTTGTGAGCTCGCGCGTGTCCACGCCGGCGATCCCCTGGACGCCCTCGCGGTGGAGCCACTCGTCGAGCGTCGAGACGAGGCTGCGGTGGCTCGCCACGGCGGGCAGGTCGTGGACCACGAGGCCGCGCGCGTGTATCCTCGAGGACTCTACATTGAGGCGGATGCCGTCGGCGTCTGTCGCCTCGGTGTCCGGCACGCCATAGTTGCCCACGAGGGGGTATGTGATCGTGACGAGCTGGCCGGCGTACGAGGGGTCTGTGAGCGTCTCGGGGTACCCGACCATTCCCGTGTTAAAGACTAGCTCCCCGACGGCCGTGCCCACGGCCCCAAAGCCCTCTCCGTGGACGACCGTGCCGTCGCCTAGCACGAGCGCTCCGTGCCTGCCCGCATGCTGCGATCTTTTGGTAGGTATCGTAGGCCCTCAGGGCCTCGCCGGCGGCGCGGATTTAAATTTTATGAGGGATCCGGGCCCGCAGCGGCCCGGCGGCGGCCCCTAGAGCGCGCCGAACTGCTCGGACCACTTTTTGTACGCGCGGGTCATCTCGACCGAGACGCTCGGCTTGCGCTGGGCCATGACCTCCCGAAAGTCGGCCATCGTTATCTCCTTGGGCTGCTGGGCCGCCTCGCCCTCGACGGGCTCGCGGTACTCGGGGGACCCGAGGAGGTCGTGGACCACCTTGAGCTGGACCCCCTGGCAGGCGTCCTTTATGTCGCTGGCGCTATACCCGTCAAAGAGCTTTGCGAGCATGGCGGTCCTCACGCGCACGTCCTTCCTGAGGGGGGCCGTGTAGAGCTCAAAGAGGCTCTTGCGGGCCTCGAGGGAGGGCAGCGGGATGTTGATCCTCTTTTGGAACCTGCGCAGGAACGCGTCATCGAGGCTCCACGGCTTGTTTGTCGCGCCGACGACGTACATCTGGAGGTTCTTGCCCTTGCCCGTGACGCCGTCCATCTCGGTGAGAAACTGGTTCTTTGTTCGGACCTCTCCGCCTATCTCGCTGTTGCGCGAGCCGAGGAGCGAGTCGACCTCGTCGATGAAGAGTATGACGGGCTTGCTCTCGCGCTCGGTGAGGCCGCGGGCCATCGTGAAGAGCTGCGAGACGTTCTTTTCGGCCTCGCCGAGCCACTTGCTCATTATCGAGGACGCGTCAACGCTGATAAAATAGCCGTCAAGCTCGCTCGCAGTCGCCGCGGCAAGTATGGTCTTGCCGCATCCGGGCGGCCCATACAGGAGTATGCCGCGCGGCCAGCCGAGAGGAAAGAGGTCGGGCCGCTTTGTCGGGTATACTATGGACTCGCGAAGCGCGTTCTTTGCGTCCTCGAGGCCAATGACCTCGTCCCACTTTACGTTGGGCTTTTCGCGCATGATGAGCTCGTCAAACGAGTTTGACGCGCGCTGGCCGTCAAGCGACCTCTTTTGCTCCTCGCTCGAGGCGCCCGGGTCTATGACCGGCTCGGCCCCGTGAGAGGCCTGCAGGACCGTGATCCTCTTTTGGTACGACGCGATGCGCTCCTTGTAGAGCGAGGAGAGCTTGCACGCGGGGTAGAGGCGGAGTATCTGCAGGAGCGAGTCTATGGACTTTTGGTAGCTTGCCACGGCCATGCCGCGCGCGCCCTGTGAGTCGAACTTTAGGGCCTCCGTCGCGTGCCGGCTAGCGCTGTCCTCAAGCTTTTGCGGTGCGAGGCTCAATTCTTGCCGCAGCAGCATCGGCGCGCGTGTTGGTATTACCGTGTGTGAGTTATAGTGAGCGCTCGTGTTAAATTGTTTAGACCATCACGCCGGCGGGCCGCCGCCGGCGCGCGAGGAGGCCTCGCGCATGCGCTCCACGGCTGCCTCGGCCATGGCGAGGAGCTCGGCGGCGCGGCCCTCGGCGAGCTCGGCGGCCGCGGCGGCCTCCTCGGCTATGCCCACGACCTCCTCGAGGGCCCGCTCGGCGAGGCCGCCGGCCTCCTGCCTGGCCAGCGCGTGGCGGGCCACCTGCAGGACACAGTCCAGGTCGCGCAGCTCCTCGTCGCTGAGGCCCGCTAGCGCGTCGCGCCTGGCCACGCCGCGCTCGCGCATGGCCTCGCCTACGCGGCCCTCGAGCTCGGAGATCCGCCTGCCGGGGCCCCCGCGCGCTATGCCCATGCCCCGCCCAGCGCGGCAGGGTCTAGTTTAGGGTAGCGCCGGGACAGCCTAGAGTCCACGGCCAGCCTGGCCCCCTCGAGGGCGCGCGCGGCCTCGGCCGAGCAGCTGGCATAGTCGGCGCCTGCGCCGGCCACGAGGGCCGCGTCGACTGCGACGCCGCCCAGGGCAGAGGCCGCCTCGGAGAGCGAGGCCCCGCACGCCGGAGCCGGCCCGTGGGCCTGCGAGCCGGCGGCCCGTATGAGCGATATGGCCACGGGAAGGGACGAGGCCAGGCCGCGAACGCCGCGCGCGGCGCGCACGAGCGATATCGCCGAGCGGGCCGCCTCGGCGGCGATGAGCGCAGAGCGCTCCGAGCGCACGCGCGAGGCGGGGACAGGCGCGGCCGCACGGGGCCTCGTGGACCGCCGGGCGATGCCCTCG
>RHFA01000048.1 GCA_003724275.1 Thaumarchaeota archaeon S13 | reverse complement strand
AGAAAGGCCCACTTTGGGCGCGCGCGCGCCCAAAGTGGGCCTTTCTGGCGTGGCAGAGGTATGCCGTGTGGCCTATGGGCTGGAACGCGTGCCTCGTCTTGCCCTCCCTGGCGGCGATCGGCCGCAGTATGTGCTCGCTGCACTCGATGTCGGTGAACTCGTTCTGGACGAGCTCGGCGACGAGGCGCTCGAGCTGGTTGACCGTGGGGCACACCGCAAAGAGCGCGCCGCTGTCCCTGAGCATCCTGCGCGCCTGCGGCAGGACCGTCCAGGGGTCGCCGAGATCGATTATGACTAGGTCCGCGCCCGTTACTGGCACCCTCTTGGCCTCCTTTAGGTCTGCCTTTGTGAGCGTGGCAAGATCGGTCATCCCCGCGCGCGCAATGTTCTTTTCTGCTATTTTCATAAACCCCTCGTCGACGTCAAACGAGTGGACGTGCCCGCCGGGGCCAACAATGCTGGCGGCAAATATCGTGAGCGCGCCGCTTCCCGTGCCTATCTCGACGACGGTCTGTCCGGCGGCCAGGCCAGCGCGCGCGGCGATGTAGCCGAGGTCCTTTGGGTAGACTATCTGCGTGCCGTGCTGCAGCTTCATAATGTGGTCGTGCGTTGTGGGCCTGAGCAGGTAGACATAGCGGTCCTTGTTTGTGACGAGGCGGCTGCCATACCTCTTGCCTATGGCCTCGCGGTGCTCGATGACGCCCCGGCGCGCCCGCGCGCGGGCGCGGCATGCCAGCCCCGCCTACATGCGGCCAGGCATGGGTATCCCGAGAATGCCCGCCGTTCCCTCCAGCGTGGCGCAGAACGCCCTGACGAGGGCCACGCGCGCGGCCGTCGCGCCGGCTCCCCCCTCGCCGTCAGTGACCCTGACGTGCTCGTAGAAAGAGTTGAACTCCACGGCAAGGCCGTGCGCGTATCGCGCAAGCGTCTTGGGCGAGAGGCTGCTCGCGGCCCCGCGCAGGGCCGCGCCGAGCGACCCTATGGCCATGACCAGGGCGCGCTCGTGCTGCCCGCCAAGGGCGCCATAGTCGGCCTCGCCGTGGCCCGCGCCGGCGCGCTCTAGCACGCGCACGGCGCGCGCGTGGGCGTACTGGAGGTACGCCGCCGTGTCCCCCTCTAGGCTCAGCGACCGCGCCAGGTCAAACGTGACGGCCCTGTCGAGGTCCTGCCTGACCATCTCGTATCGCAGCGCGCCGACGGCGATCTGCTCGGCTATGGGGCGCAGCTCGGCCCCTGTCGCGCCCGCGTTGCGCCTGGAGGTCTCCTCCATGGCGCGGGCCGCCAGCGAGTCTAGCACAGAGTCGGCGCTGACATAGAGGCCCCGCCTTCCGGACATCTGGACCGGCTTGCCGCCCGTCTGCAGGCCGAGGCCGCTCGCCGTCTCGGCGCTCAGCGTCACGGACTCGTAGGCCAGGTGCACGTACCTGCCCTCCCCCACCCCAAAAAAGCGGTCCAGGAGCGAGGCGATTATTGACTGCAGGCGCGACTGGCGCGAGTCTATGACCGTGATCACCCGTGGCGAGGAAAAGCGGCCCCCCAGCCGCTCCCCCCCGTCTAGCGTCGTGCAGTGGAGCTCGCGGCCCGGCTGGGCCGTCGTGTGGGGCACATAGCCAAACGGGTCGTCGACGAGCCCGAGCTTCCAGGCCGCGTACGGGATGTCCTTTGCCATGTATGTCGCCGTCCCGTCGCTCCTCACCAGGACCTTGTCGTCGTCGCCGTCCTCTGCGCCTGGAACCGTCCAGCACCCGGCGTTCTTGCCGGCCGTCTCGAGGCGCACCGCGCCGCTCTCCTTGAGGAGCGAAAATATCTCCCCCCACATTCCCGACCGCAGTATGTGCGACTCAAAGTTGAGGCAGTCGTATCTCGCGCCCACGCGCCAGCAGGTCTCGAGCTGCGCGTCCAGGACGCGCCTTGTCAGGGCCTCGGCCTGCCGCGCCTCGTCGGTTCCCCCCTGCTCTATCCTGGCCAGCGTTTCTGCGGCCTTGCGCCTGAGGCCCTCGTCGGCGTCTATGCGCCCCATCGCCCCGACATAGACGGTGTCCCCGCAGTACGCGTCAAACTTTTGGCCGCTTTCTGGCGACTCGGCAAAGCCCAGGTCGCTAAAGCCGATCATGAGGTTTGCCACCTGCAGGCCAGAGTCGTCGACATAGTTGAGCGTGCACACTTCGTGGTTCGTCGCCTCGAGGATGCGCGCCACTGCGTCGCCGACGATGACGTTCCTCATGTGCCCGATGTGGAGCGCCTTGTTTGGGTTTACGCTCGTGTGCTCGACCGTGACGCGCTGCCCGTGCCCCACGTCCGCAGAGCAGTATCCCTCGAGGAGCGCCGACTCTACTGTCTTGCGCGCCAGCGCCGTGGCGTCGGCAAAAAAGTTGACGTGGCCCGACGCGTGGGCCTCGACGCGCGCGATGAGGCCCCCCGCGGGGCACGCGCGCGCAATGTCCGAGGCGATCGCCGGAGGGGGGCGCCCCTCCGTGCGCGCCAGGAGAAAGGCGACGTTGGACGAGACGTCCCCGAGGCCCGGCCGCGCCGAGGGCTCGACGTCGTGGCGGGCCTC
>RHFA01000011.1 GCA_003724275.1 Thaumarchaeota archaeon S13 | reverse complement strand
CGATCACGCCGTGGGCTTTGCCGGGTCACCTGCGTTCTTGGGCCGGCCATGCGCAATTCTGCCCATGCGCGCCAAAACCCGTGGCCGGGCACTCAACGCCCCCGATCTCCCAAAACTCTTATAACCGCATACCCAAACGCAGCGTCAATGAATAAAGCCCTCGGGGGCCTGATCGCTAGGATCGGCGGGCCCGAAAGCTATAGCGACAAGGCCACTAGGGAGTTGTTTGGCGACACTGCAAAAATCCTCCGCTGCGACTCGATTCGTGCGTGCCTCGAGTCGTTGTCTGGAGGAAAGGCGGCACGTGCGGTGGTTCCGGTGCGCAATGCCATCATAGGGGACATTATTATGGAAGGCAAGACGGTAAAAAAATGGCAGACGAGCTGGGCCTGTTACGAGTAATGGAGCACAGGCAGATGGTGTTCCTTGTCCTTGCGTCCTATGGGAGGCTAGAGGACATTAGGATTGTCTATTCAATACAGCCCGCACTCGACCAATGCAAAAAATTCTTTGATCGCCACAAAAAAATATCCATGGCCGCCACGATTGGCGGCAAAAACATCAAGGACACGTCAACGGCAGCCGGGCATGTCAAAAACTCACGTGTTAGGTACACGGCTGCCATCTGCGACGCCGACGCTGCCAAAATCCACAGAGTTCCCGTCGTCCTATCCCCCGTTGCAGACAAGGAGGAAAACTTTACGACCTTTTACGTGTACGAGAAAAGGGGGCCTGGGGAGTCCCAGGGCTCCGTTGCGCAGGGGTGACGGCGCCTGTGGCCATGCGCGCCGCCAGGCTAGGGCCCGTCCCGCATCCGGCAACTGCGCCGCAAAACTGCCGCGACGCGCGGGCCCATGGCTCCCCCGCCGCGTGATCGGAAAGGACGATCCAGAGCCGACGCTGGCCGACCACGGCGCCACGATGAAAATGCTGAGGGAGGGGGCCGGCGGCGACGAGCAGGCCCTCGCCGAGATTGAGGAGTGGGGCCGCAGGCGCGAGAGGCGCCTCCCGGCCCTGCGCGCGTTCGCCGCGCTGCTGCGCAGGCACGGCCTGGCAGGGGCTGGCACGGACAGGGTGACCAGGGACTTTGTCGTGGGGCAGTGCTTTGCGATAGCGACAGGGCACGGCCTGGACATTATGGACTATGTGTACCGCGACAGCCAGTCCGGCCCGCTTGCGGCCCTGATGCTGATCGACCTGCACGCCGTCGGGCCAGACGCCAGTGAGTCCACTGATGGCCTCTTTCCGGATGCCGCCTCCGAGCGCGCGTTCCTGGAGGAGGTCAGGGGCAAGAGCCGCGCCGAGCTGGGCCGCATGGCAAGAGACGCCGTGATACCCGAGCGCGAGCGCCTGTTCCCCTAGCGAACGGGGGTGCCCTGCATGGCGGTCCCCTCTAGCCGGCGCCATGGGGGCGACCCCATGGGCCAAGAGCCGACGCGCGACAGGGGAGACGCCGCCCCCCTCCTGATCGCAGTTTCCACCGGGGTGGCCATCACGGCTGCCGCACTGCGCGGGGACGTGCGCGCGAGACGGCCTCGCCGAGCTCGCAATGCTAGAGATGTGCCCAGAGATGGACGGCCACCCCGATGGGTGCGAGTAGGGCCGAGGCTCCCGCGGTCGGCCCCGAGGCCACAAGTTAAATTACCAATGCGTACCGGACTGCCCCTATGGGCAAGACATTCCATGCGGGGCCTGGCGCGCGCGTCCTGCGCTCGCCGTCGGCAATGCCGCTGCGCCGCCGCGCCGTCGAGGGGATCGCCGCGGCCCTGCGGGGGCTGGAGCCAAAAGAGATGTTTGACGAGGCCAACAGTATGCATGCAGAGCTGTGGGCGGGGTTTGAGCAAGATAGGCGTGACGCCATGGCGGCCCTGCCCCCCGACGTCCGCTCTGTCGTGGAGGCCCGAACCCGGCTGGCCGGCCGGCTGGGAGACGCCGGCCGCCTGGACCATGCCAACGCCATCCACAGGTGGACATATCGCCTCCTCGGCCTCGAGCAGGGTGCCAGAGACCTAGAGGAGGTCGCCGCCGGCTATACCCTGGCCATCGGCGAGAGGATCGAGGCGGGGATGCTGGACGGCCAGAGACTGCTGCTGTACAGGTATGCGGGGTGCCCCGAGGCCATCTCCCTGGCCAAGAGCGGCCTCCTCACGCACCATGGGGGCCAGGACCACCTCTCGTTCTCGCTCCGCAGAATCGAAGAGTACGAGGACAGGCCGGTGCTGCTCGCGCTTGGCCTGACCGGCAACGTCAAGGCGCACCTGCGCGCGCTAGAGTACCGCTCTTTGGCCTTTAGCGCCCCCGGCCCGAGGCCGCGGTTCAGAGAGACGTGGGACGGCACAAAATCGTGGCGCTTGGCTTCAGAGTGCGAGGTTCGCCTGCGGGCCGACGTGCCCGTGCGAGGCCTGGACCTGACGGTGTACCTGAAAGAGTTCCCCGGCAGGGACGTCTGGCGCGCCTTGCGCGGGCTGTGCGGAGCGCGCAGGGTCATTGTGCCCGAGACGTGGCCGCTAGAGTTATAATGGGAGCCCCCTAGGGGCGCGCCATGGTCATGGCACGGCCAGCGCACGACACCCGGGGCGCGGCACTCCTGTCGATAAGCGAAAAGCTGGAGATAAGCCCGCGCCTCGCGCTCGAGGAGGCCGTGCGCATCGGCCTCGTCGAGAGGCACAGGGACATACTCGAGCGCGAGTGCGTCCGCCGCGGCCCGCGCAGCGACGAGGTCCTGCGGCGCGTGTACGGCAGGGACGGCCCGCCGACCAAGGAGAGCCTGCTCGCCAAGGAGCGCGCATGGGGTGCGTATTTCGCCGCAAGGGCCGCGCGCCTAGAGGCGATACGCGAGTCCGCCAGGCCAAAGGAGCACAACACGGCCTCCTCACTGCCGGCGTGGATGCCCTAGGCTGCCCGAGGAGCTGCGCCGCCAGGCGGCAAGATATGCCCGCAGACCATAGGCTCGCGCCGCATTGTTGCCGCCACGCGCGTGCTTATAGCGCCCTCGCGTGCGCGCCACGGTGCCATGGAACGGCCAGCGCGAGATGCGCAGAACGGCGACGCCCCGGCACCGGGGCAGGATAGCCGGGAGCCAGGCATGATGCCTCCCTCGCAGCTCAGGAGCGCCTTCCAGTTACTCCACTTTCACCTCCTGTTCAACGACAAGGACGGCATAGACGTCTCCTCGGCACTCCTGTCGATAAGCGAAAAGCTGGAGATAAGCCCGCGCCTCGCGC
>RHFA01000162.1 GCA_003724275.1 Thaumarchaeota archaeon S13 | reverse complement strand
CACGCCTCGGCGAGAATGTCGAGCTCGGGGCCGGCCATCATGCCGTCGCGGTCCACGTCTGTCACCATAAACTCCGTGATTCCGTCGGCGACAAGCGAGTCCATCGCCTCGGCGACCGTCGTGCCGGCGCCGGCGGTCCACCCCCTCACGAGGACCGCGCCGGCGCGGTGGTCCAGCGAGACGACGACGCGCGCGGCCCCGAGCCTGTCGCGCAGCCAGAGCAGCGAGTCGCGGTCGGCCAGGGCCATGGTCCCGAGCACTATGCGGTTTCGCTCGCCTGCTGCGCCCATCGCGGCCTCCACGTCGCGCAGGCCGCCGGCGACCTCGACGGGGACGCGCGACTCGGCGGCGAGGCGCGCTATGGCCGCCGTGTTCGAGCCCCTCCCGAGCGTGGCGTCGAGGTCGACTATGTGTATCATGTCGGCCCCCTCGGACTCCCAGCGCAGGGCAAACGCCGACGGGTCGTCGCCATAGTCGGTCCTCTGCGAGGGGTCTCCCCTGCGCAGCCTCACGACCGAGCCTCCCATGACGTCGATGGCCGGCACGACGATCACCTTCGGCACGCCCCCACAAAGTTGGCGACCATCGCGCGGCCGGCCGCGCCGGACTTTTCGGGGTGGAACTGTGTCCCGACATACTCGCCGCTCTGCACGATCGCCGGTATGCGCGCTCCATAGTCGGCCTCTGCGGCGATGACTGACGCGTCGGCGGGCCTAGCCATGTACGAGTGCACAAAGTAGGCCCACGTGCCCTCGCCTATGCCGCCAGTCAGCATCGAGTCGCCGGTGAGCTCGAGGCTATTCCACCCCATGTGCGGGGCCTTGAGGCCCTGCGGCAGTCCCACGACCTCGCCGCGCATGACGCCCAGGCCTCCGAGGCTGCCCTCCTCGCTGCGCTCAAAGAACATCTCCATGCCGAGGCATATCCCGAGGACCGGCGCGCCGGCGGCCCACTCTTTTAGCGCCGTGGCGCCTATCCTGCGCATCGCCGTGTCAAAGCTGCCCACGCCCGGCAGGACAATCCCGTCGTGCGAGCCGGCGCGGGCCGGCTCGGTGACCGTCTCGACCTCCGCGCCGGAGCGCTCTAGCGCGTGGCGTATGCTAAAGAGGTTGCCTGCGCCATAGTCGAGAACCGCGACCCTCATCGTCACATCATGCCCTTTGAGCTCGGCGGGCCGGTTCGCCTCGCGTCGGGCTCGGACGCGCGCCTAAACGAGAGCGCAAGGGACTTTACGGCCGCCTCTGCCCTGTGGTGGTCGTTTGAGCCGCGCAGCACGTCAATGTGCGCGCAGCACGCCATGCTCTTGAGCAGCGAGCCAAAAAAGTGCTCGAGGTCCTCGCGCGGCATCCCCTCCACAGAGTCGCCGGCTAGGCCGAGCGAGACGTGCGAGTGCTGCCTGCGAACCAGGTCCACAGACGCGCTGGCGAGTGCCTCGTCCATCGGGGCCGACGCCGAGCCAAAGCGCGCAATCCCCGAGCGGTCGCCGAGGGCCTCGTCGAGTGCCTCGCCGAGGGCGATCGCCGTGTCCTCGGTGAGGTGGTGCGCAATGCCGTCGCGCGAGGACGCCTTTAGCCTGACGTCGACCATCGAGTGCTTTGCAAACGAGGAGACCAGGTGGTCAAGAAACGCCCCGCCGGTCCCCACGTCGGCCTCGCCGGCCCCGTCAATGTTGACAGTCACGCCTATCTCCGTCTCGGAGGTCCTGCGCTCCCTCGTGGCCCTGCGGGCCTGCGCCGCCATGCGCGCCGCGCGCGGCGCAGGCGATTTAAAACGTTCGGGGTGCCGCGCGCACAGGGCCGCGCGCGCGCGGCGCAGCAGGTAAATACCACCGCGCCGGCGCGCGCGGCGTGCTCGGGGGCACAAGGGCGGTGTGGCGGGTATAGGCTCCACAGAGCCCACGGCGTGCCCTCGCTGCTCGGCGGAGATGGCCAGGATGCAGGCGTGCCACCTCTTTTGCCACAACTGTGGCGCGCACCTTGACTGCTCGGACAAGGGGAGCTTTTGGTGAGCCGGGCTCGGGCGGCGATGAGCCGCGCGGGGGCAGGCGAATGATCGTTGACTATTGGCTAGACGAGGCAGGGGACTATGTGGGGGGCGACGACGCGTTCCTGCCCTACAGGATGCTTGCGGCGTACGCCGGCGAGGCGCCCCGTGGTGCGGAGCCTACGGCGCAAGAGGCGGCAATGGCGCGCCTGTTTGAGCTTCGCCTCATGCTCGACTTTGAGTCGTATCGCGTCCTGTGCGCGCCCCCAGAGACGTCGAGCCTAGGCTACTATGTGATAGAGTCAAGCTTGCGCTACATGGCCATAGAGGCCTGCAAGTTTGACGGGATCTACCAAGAGTTTTACGGCCGGCTAGGGGAAGCCCACAGGGACGCAGTCTCCCACCTGCTGCCCGTGGCGCAAGAGGCATCAGGCCTGGCAAGGCAGCATACGGGGCGAATGCGCGCGGCCCGTGTGGCCGGCGGCGGCTCTGGCCCCCTGGACGCGAGGGGCATGTCCCCGGAGAGCGGCATGGTGGCGTGCGCCAGCCTGGCCAACATGGCCATAGACGGCGCAATGCACGCAATGCCAGGCGAGTTTCTCTGCGCCCTTGGCAAGGCCGCGCCTGGCAGCCACGTCGGCGGACTAGGGGATCCGGAGGGGTTTTTCAGGGACGTGCCGGGGCGCGTGGGCGCCAGGCCGATCCACTGCATGGACGTGGGGGGCATGGGCGCCGCGGCGTTCCCGCTGGTCTCCGAGCTTGCAAGGGTGCGCTGGAGCCTCTATGCTGACATCAATGCGCAGAGGCACATGCACAGCACGCAGGAGGGCCATCGTGGCGTCTCGGCTGCCGGAAGGGAGATACTCGCGCAGAGAATGTCGTGGAACCTAAGGCACATGGCGCTGGATCTCGGGGCGTTCCTGGGGACATACCGGGAGATCAGGGCCGCCACAGGCGGCGGGGGCGCGACGGACGGCGTGGTGGAGGACGCCATGGCACACGAGCCGGCGATCAGGAGGCTGTGCGGGATTGTGGCGCATGGGGGCGAGCCCTTTACGATCGCGCTCTTGGAGGGAATTGGGTACCAAAGGTTTCTCCTCCTGGCCGCCGGGGTCGCCGAGTGGGCTGCCGTGAACGTGGCCCACTATAGGACGCGGTGTCCCTCAAGCCCCCCGCTGCCGGACCTGCCATGGGAGGGGCGCCGCGTTGACCACGATGCGGTGGAGCGCTCCGTCTCGCTTGCGCGCGTCCGCGCAAGGGGCGCCCTGGCCAGGGCGTGCCCCACGGCGGCCTGAGGGCACGGCGCCTCAGGAGCCGGGCCTGTCGGGCATATAGTCTGAGGACATGTCCTGCGCGCGTCCCTTCATGGACTCTATGTACTCGTCATAGCCCGACGAGTAGCCGCACGCGCACTCTACGCGCGTCGCGGCGTCGTCCATCTCGGCGTCCCCGTCGCACTCGGGGCAGCGCGCCCTGATCATCGCGCGCGCGCCGTGGCCCGCCCAATATTAGCGGTGCCCTAGATCTCCGAGATCGCCTTGCGTATGTCGCGCCTGTCCGGCGCCGAGGGAACCTGGCGCAGGTACTCCTCGAGGTCGGCCCTGGCGCCCTCCCTGTCGCCGAGCTCGAGCCTGGCGATCCCTCGGTTCTTGTGGATCGGCCCAAAGCGCGCGGCGTTGATCCCGATGGCCGCAGTATAGCTGCGCTCGGCCCCCGCATAGTCCTTGGCCTTGAGGAGGTGGTTGCCCAGGCCGCGGTGCGCGAGGTAGCAGCGCGGGTTTATCTCGAGCGCCCTCCCATAGTGCTCGGTGCACTCGGCGCTTCCGGCCGAGTTTAGCATGCCGCCGAGCAGCGAGTGGGCCGTGGAGTTTGAGGCGTCCATCCCTATGGCCTCGCGCAGCATCGCGACGGCCTCCTCGCCGCGCGACTGCAGGCTGAGCCTCTCGGCCTCAAAGCACAGCCTGTTGGACCGCGCCCTCCCGGCGTCGCCGAGGTCCAGCGACGCGGCGATCTCTGGCGGCGCGATGGATATCAGGAGCATCCCGTCCTCGCCCCACATCTCGGCAAATTGCGACTGGGGTATTGCGCCGAGCTGGAACTCTCCTCCCCCGCCGGGCTCGGGGATATAGTGGAGTATGGTCCCCTCCGTGTCGTCATAGCCAGAGATGACCGAGGCGTGCTGGACCGTGTCGCGCAGGCCCGGCAGTATGACTATGGGCGGCGCGCCGGCCTCGATTGACCGGCGCAGCGCGGCCATCGACGAGTGGTGGATCGAGCACGAGAGCCCGTGGGCCTCGGCGAGGCAGATTCCCTCGATGAGTATGCTCCCGCGCGCGCCGGCGTACCTCGTGGCGATCTTGCGGGCCTCGTCCATCGGTATCTCGACGCCCCAGTACCTGCACACGGCGTTGACCGAGAGGGGCAGGCATATGTTCTCCTCCTTTACCTGCGGGACCTCGAGATCCCTTGCGCCGGCCGACACGGCGGCGCGCGCGCGCCGCGCGCTATTAAAACCGATCATGCGGGCGCCGGCTGGAGGCTGCACGCGCCGTGGGCCAAGGAGGCATGCCCGCCAACCCTGCCGTGCCGCAGGGCGCGGCGCGCATTCGCGGTGCCGGCCTAGTCGGCCCTGCCCCCGGGCCTTTTGGCGCCGCGTCCCCGCGCGGGGCGCTCAAAGATTCCGTCGCACAGGTGGCCCCGCTCGGCCGGCCCGCCAAAGGCCATTCTCACAAACGCGCCAAGGAGGGCCGCGCCGTCGCTGGACATCTCGGGGTGGAACTGGGTCCCGTACATGCGCGTGCCGGCGGCGTGGAGGGCCTCGACGGCGCACTCGTCCGAGCTGGCCAGGCACTCCATGCCCCCCGGCAGGCGCGCAATCTCGTACGCGTGGCTCTCGTACGCCTCAATCTCCCCCGCGCACGGCCCGCCGGGCGGCCCGAGGCGGACCGTGCGCATTCCGCGCCGCGGCGAGGCCATGCGGCGCAGCGTCCCGCCGCAGCACAGCGCGAGGACCTCGGCCCCATAGCAGACGCCCAGCAGGGGCGCGCCGGCGGCGCGGGCGTGGGCCACGGCTCGCGCGTTGGCGACGTTGGCGGCGCGGTCCGGCGCGCTTCGCCCAGAGAGGACAAAGGCCGAGTATGAGCCGAGGTCGGAGGCCCCGAGGCGGCGCGGCGCGAGGCGCTCTAGCGCGCAGCCGAGCGAGGAGAGGCGCGACTCTAGCTCGTCCGAGTACGCCGAGCCGTTGTCGAGCAGCAGCAGCATCGCGCCGGCGCTAGGCGCCTACCTCTATGGTGACATAGTGGAGCTCGGTGATCCCCTCGCGCGAGGTTATCGTGCCATAGCTCACCGCCTCTTCGCCCTCTTCCCAGTACACGATGCGGTCAGTCGGCGAGATGAACGAGCCGATAAACCCGAGCACCGTCGCGACCGCCTCGCCCTCCTCGCCGGCCGTGTAAAAGTACGCGCGCGCCTCCTCAAAGGAGAGCGACGCCTGTATCGAGGACGGGCGGACGACGCCGGCCCCCTCGCCCTCAAAGAGGGCCTCGATGACTGCAATCCTCGCGTCGCGCGAGAGCACGCGCTCGTCGGCGTCGGCGCCTGCGGGCGTGACGCGCGCGAGCTTTGAGAGGTACGCCGCAAAGGCCTCCTCCTGCGTGTCGCCGAGGCCCACATAGTACTCGCCCGTAAACTCTGCGCCGACTGCGGCTATGGTCCCGAGCTGCGCGACGACGCCCCCGGCGCCGGCGGTGTAGACGGGGATAAAGTACGTGTCGTGGTCGCCGACCCTGTAGAGTATGTTGTCGCCGACGCGCGGGTTGCGCAGCAGCGTCTTTAGCTGCGCAAAGTCAGGGTCGCGGTCAAGGGCCTCGCGGACGGCCGTCGGGCCGATGAGCTTTGTCGTGGAGTTGAGCGGGACCTCGTAGAACTGCATCTGGCCCAGGCGCGGCAGGTCGTTCTCGACGACCATGTATCCGGCGAGGTTGCGGCCCTGCGAGCCGCGCAGCTCGAGGGAGAGCAGGCCCACGAACTCGGGGCGCTCAAAGCCCGGCGGCTTTGCCTGGATATAGTACGTGTCGAGCCCAGAGGGCACCTCGTAGAACTGGTTTGCCTGTATGAACGTCTCGACGTCAGTCACGTGGTAAATGTTGTACATGTTTGTCTTCCAGTTAAAGAGCTCGACGGGGTAGCGCGTCTGCTCGGTGAGCCACTCGGGTATGGGCTCAAAGTCGGCGGCGTACTGGCTGACAAACATCTCGGTGAAAAAGTCGTCGCCCGTGCGCAGCAGGCGGATGTCGCCGTCGTACGTGTCGATAAGCGCATAGCCGACGAGGCGCAGGTAGGGGTTGCCCGCCGACCACGGCACGTCGCGCGCGTCAAAGCCGACTATGAGCGGCATGAGCCAGTAGGACGACTCGCCGTCAGTCACGGGTATTGAGTCTATCTCCTTGCCGAACAGCGAGTAGAGGAAATACGGGTAGAGGACCTGCATGCGGTCGACGATGTCCTTGTAGCGCATGACGTGGACAGCCTCGGCGGGAAACGAGAGCAAAAAGTTGGGCTCGAATATCCAGCTCACCGGCGGGGCCACGCTCAGGCCGCCGGCCCCCGTGTAGAACGTGCCGCCGAGCTCGGCGCTCGTGTCGCCGCGCGACTCTGGGTACGCCGACCACGTGTCATCAAGCAGGCCCCCCTCGCCGTAGTAGATCGCGCGCTGCTCGAACAGCCTGCTGCTGTCCTCGATGTTGCCGTCAGTGGCGCCCAGCGTGAGGAAGCCGTTTGGCACGTGCGTGTAGACGAGGTGCTCGTTGTACCAGCGGTTCTCGAGCGTGACGGACGACGGGAGTATGGGCTTCATCGACGCGGTCCAGTAGAGCGTGTTGTTGAAGCGCAGTATGTCATTGTCCTCAAAGTCCACGTACGGTATGAGGCCGATCTCCGGCTTTAGCTTTGCAAACGCGGCCTCCCAGTCCCAGACGCGGATCGCGCCGAGGACGTCCGAGTTTGACTCGACATACGACGGTATGTTGTTGGGCGAGACCGTCTCGAGGTCGATGTTGTGCGTGTTCTCGGACACCCTGTCAAGCTCGCCGAGGTGGCGGTTGACGCCGATCTCCTGGGCCGTGTACGGCCCGAGGTACTCTATCTTGCGCGCGTCGGCAATGCTGTTGTTGACTGACATTATCGAGACGGCGATTATCGCGATCGCAACGACTGTGAGGAACCGCACGTACACGTCGCGGCGCAGTATGTGCGTGAGCACGCGCGCCCTGATGCGGTCGATCGCCGAGAACGCCGCAAAGGCGACGCCGACGGCGAGTATCGCGGCGATCGCGTACCTTGTGTTATAGTCGAGCTCGCTCGTAAAGAACATGTTGAGGCCGGTCCAGAGCACGCCGACGGCGAGTACCATCTCAAAGCTCGACACGTAGCTTAGGTATCTCGGCTTGCCCTCGTTCATGTCGAGTATGTACGACGTGGCCACGCGCAGTATCGTGTGAATCCCGACGTACAGCGCGAGGCGCAGGCCCACGGCCCCGAGGAGGGCCGGCAGCAGCAGCACTAGCGAGGGTATCATCGGTATGACGCGGTCCTCGGCGTACGCGCTGTCAGTCGGCGGCGTGACAAACGGCAGCGAGAACAGGGAAGGCATGCTCTCGATCCCCAGCGTGTTGCCCTCGAGGAACTCGGTCGCCGCAAAGCCAAACATGATGTTGACAAAGAACGACCCCAAAAGGAGGACCTTTGTGAGCTGCCACATGGCAAACTGCACTCCCCCGAGGCGGTGGTCGGCGTACGCCCTCATCCCCTTTGAGAGGGGCTCGCGGCCGCCGCGCGTGATGGCCAGGATGGCGGTCCCGAGGAGGTACCAGAATATCGACTTGCGAGAGGCGGCGTTGACGCGGACCAGGGCGATCGCCGCGAGTATGACGCCCGAGACGAGCGAGTAGGTGAGCGGCTTTGTGAACTTGTCGCCAAACTCGGTCACGTTCATCGAGAGGTTGACGCCCTGGTTGCCGATTATGAGAAAGCCGGCGACGGCCAGGGCCGCCACGACGCCCCAGCGGACGTACTTGCCGGCGTTGGGCGGGGGGGAGCTCTGCGTGGACTCGCTATACAATGCCGGCCCCCCTCCCCCGGCGGCGCCTAATTAACCCCTTGCCCGCCTTCGGCGCCCGAGGGGGCCGCGGCGGCCGTGGCGACGCCCTTGCAGACCATGTAGGCCGCCGCATAGAGGGGCACGGTCACGCGCTCGCGCGAGTACGGCCCGAGGCCCCTCCTCCTGCCCACCGAGAAGCGGTGCGGGCACTCGGCTGTGACCTCGACGGGCCGGTCCGGCAGCAGGCACGAGTCGGCGTATATCGAGGCCGGCGAGGGGCCGGCCGGCACCTTTGAGAGGCCGCTCTTGCCGTTGAGCGAGCCAGGCAGCCTGAATATGCGGTGAATGTCGCCGGTCACCTGCGGGTCGATGCGGGCCCCGACTGACGCCGAGGCGGCCTCGAGGGCGCCCTGGAACCTGTCGCGGCCCCCCGCGGCGGCCTTTTTGAGGGCGTCGGCCCCCAGGCCCGCGGCGAGGCGGCCACGCCACCCGCGCTCTCCCCTTGCGGGCAGGTCTCGCCTCCTTGCGCCCTGGCGCGGCACGCCGTACGCCTCGGCCGTCGCGCCGCGAAACATGACATAGTCGGCAAGCTCGCGGCGCTCGCGGCCGCCGAGCGCGTCGAGGTCCGCCGAGCGCACGTGCGTGTGGTACCCCTCGTTGCCAGAAAAGTATGTCGTGATCGACGCCGCGTCGACGCCGAGGTCCTCGCAGAGTATCGCGTGCAGCCTGGCCGTCTCGTCGTGCGCGGCCTTGATGCACTTTTGGCACGGGAGCGACCTGGCAGACACCTTTGTCGACGAGCATGCCGCGCACGGCCCGCCGGCCGGAGAGACGCGCGAGCACGCCGAGCAGACGGCCACGCTGTGGGCCTCACGGCACGGCATGGCCAGGTCCTTTGCGTCAATGTCGAATATGATGTCAGCGCCCTGCCACTCCTTTTCCTTCATTGGCATTGACGGGAACAGGTACCTCGCGTTGGAGCAGTATACGTCAGTCGGCGCCTCGCTCACGAGGAGCACGCGCAGCGCGCCCTCGTCGGGGACGGACTGGTGGCGGATCATCCCGTCATATCCGAGCTTTTGGTAGCCAAACTCGCGCGAGGCTATCTGGTCGGGCACGGCGACGCGGTCGCGGCTCTCGATATAGTACTCCTTTATAGCCCCGCGCAGGAGCTTCTCGTCCTCTGGGCTCACCGCTGCTGCCTCCGGCCAAACTGCATCGGGCTGATAATCCCCTCGCACTCGGCGGTCCGGTGGCAGAGGCCCTGCGTCTCGAGCTTGTCGCACAGCGGGCACGAGTAGCGCGTGCCGCCGTCGGCCCCCGATATGTTGTTGAGCTGGTAGAGCGTCGTCTTTTCGTTATAGTCCGGCGCGCCCTTGAAGAGCGGCGCTATCCTCGCCACCTCCCAGCCGCGCCCGAGCAGGAACGTCGCGAGCATAAACCGCCCCGAGTGCGGCAGGTTCTCCCCGCGCTCGAGGACCTCCATGGCGTGCTTTATGCACGGCGGGTGCTCGCCGGTCACCTCGACGTACTTTGGCTCGAGGGACTCGGAGAGCTCCCTGATCCTGGCCACGTGCGGCGCAAAGTTTGGCAGGTCCGGCGGCGTCGGGCTCTGGCGTATGCGCCCCGCTATGTGGTCGGCGAGCTCTTGCCTGACGAGGCGCACGACCTGGTGGGCCGTGAGGCGCACGAGGCCGGCATGGACGTCCCTGTTGACGAGCTTCCACTCGCGCTCGTGAAAGTTGACCGAACGCCGGACATAGCTCGCCACGGGCACGCCATACCCATAGTCGGCCCTCCTCACGCGGACCGAAAAGAGGCCCTCGAGGAGGCGCGCCGGCATGTCCCTCTCGCGCGACTCGCGCGCGAGGCTCTTCTCGAGGAACCTCTCGGCGCGGCGCGACTCGGACAGCGCAAACCTGCGCACGAGCGACCTCGCGCCTGCGGCGCGCAGGAGGACGGCGGCCACGACGAACGAAAAGACCTCCCTGTCGACTGACCTCTCGCTCGTGTCCCCGCCGTCGAGGTCCGACGAGTAGACGAGGCCCGAGGCGGCGGCCTCGACTCGCCTCATCGCGAGCTCTATGAACGGCACGAGGTCCGGGTCTCTCCCAAACGCCTCGATCGTGTACCCCTTGTCGGCAATGTACTCGCCGGCGTTGTCCAGGAACGGGTACCTTGCACAGTCCGCCCTGCCGATGCCCTCCACGGCGCCGCGCAGGCCCCCGTTTTACTTAAAGATATGCGGCGG
>RHFA01000056.1 GCA_003724275.1 Thaumarchaeota archaeon S13 | reverse complement strand
GTCTTGCGCGTGTGCCGCGTCTGTGTCCATGTCGCTAGGACGCCGCGCCGGCAGCACGTGCGGGGTCACAAGATCCCTGAACGTGACAAACTGCGACTCTATCCCGGTAAGCCTCTCCCCAAGGGCGGTCACCTTTTCCCCCAAGTCGTCTATCCGAGAGCCAAGTTCCCTGTTCGCCGCCCTTTGCTCTTCTCTGTCCTCCTTGTGCTGCTGGCACAGGTTCCTGAGTTGGGACTTGATCTCTGCCATCTCTTCCCTAGTAGCTCCCTCCCTCTTTAAACTGTCCTCGCGGCGCTGTTCGGCGACCCTGCGGTCGTCCTCGCGCTGCATGCACAGCTTCTCGACTGCGGTCGTCAGCTTTGATATTTTGTCATTTTGGGCATCCTCGTGCCTTTGCCTCATGTCCTCGTGCCTCTTGCCCTCATCGTGGATCCACTTTCTGAGTACGAGCATGGTTGCCACCACGGCGCTCACCACTATTGCCCCCGTCGCGATCAGCTCTGTCGCCATACAGCCCCCCGCCCCCCTAGACCCCCAACATAAAGATCTGTCCGGTGGCCGCCTGGCCGGAGTCAGGCAGCATGTGACGGGACATGGCCATGGGCCGCCTGCCCGCAGGCTGCGCGCGCGCCGCGGCGCCCTGTGGCCCGGAGGGCATGGCAAAGGCCGTCGCGCAGGGCATCGGGCCGGCGAGGAGGCGCGAGATAGAGGAGTGCCTCGAGGCCGACGGCGTGCGCGAGTACAGGGGCGAGGTCAGGCTGCCCGTGCAGGGGCGCGAGGCCAAGGTTTTTGTTGGCGCGCGCTCGGCGGGGGGCGCGATGGCGAGGCACGAGCGCGAGGTCGAGGTGAGCGGGCACATTGTCGACTCGATGACGCTCTCGAGGGTCTTTGACTCGGTCATGGACATGGGCGGCGAGTTTGAGGTCCTCGAGATCGAGATAGGCAGGCGCAAGGGCGACGAGAGCCGCGCGCGCCTCCTCGTGAGCGCCGGCACGGCCGAGGGCCTCGAGGCGATACTAGAGCAGGTCTACAGGCACGGCGCGTCCCCGCGCGAGCCCGGCGAGGCGGCCCTTCGGGCCGCGAGGCGCGACATGGTCATGCCTCCGGACTTTTACAGCACGACGAACAACCGCACGCAGGTCAGGGTCGGCGGAAGGTGGGTCGAGGTCGACGGCATGATGATGGACAAGTGCATCGTGGTCAGGGGCAGGCGCGCCTCGTGCGTGCCACCGCGCCTCGTGAGGCGCGGCGACATGGTGGTCGTCGGCGAGGAGGGCATACGCGTCACGCCGCCGCAGAGGCCGCGCGAGGGCGTCAACGTGTTTGAGTTTATGGGCAGCAGCAGCTCAAGCGAGCGGCCCACGCGGCACATTGCGCGCCGCGTCGCCGAGGACATTGTCGCCACAAAGGCCCGCGGGGGCCGCATTGTCCTGGTCGGCGGGCCGGCCATAGTCCACACGGGGGCCGCAGACGCCGTGGCCGGCATGGTCAGGGCGGGCCTCATCGACGCGGTCCTCGCCGGAAACGCGCTCGCGGTCCACGACATCGAGTATGCCACGATGGGCACGTCGCTTGGCATGAACGTCAGCGACGGGACGCTCGCCGTCCGCGGCCACCGCAACCACATGGACGCAGTCAACGCGGTGTTTGGGGCCGGCTCGTTTGCCAGGATGGTCTCCTCGGGGAGGCTGCGCCGTGGCATAGTCTACGAGTGCACCAGGGCGCGCGTGCCCCTCGTCCTCGCCGCGTCGATACGCGATGACGGGCCCCTGCCCGGCGTCATAACCGACATGGTCGAGGCCCAGGCCGAGTACCGCCGCGCGCTGCGCGGGGCCGACATGGTCATCATGGTCTCCACGATGCTCCACTCGATCGCCACGGGGAACATGCTGCCTGCCGACGTAAAGGTGGTAGTCATCGACATCAGCCAGCCCGCAGTCACAAAGCTCATAGACCGCGGCACGTGGCAGGCCCTGGGCGTCGTGACTGACGTCGGCGCGTTCCTCCCGCTCGTGGCCACCGAGGCCGCGAGGATCCGCCGCGGGCCCGGCCGCGGGCCTAGCCGCCGGCGAGGCGCCTCGCGATCGCGCCGAGGCGCGACGTGAGCGGGGCCGGCCCGTCCTCGCCTGGCACGCGGACAGTCGGCGTGGGCCTCTCGGGCAGCAGGCCCTGCGGCCTGTAGAGGAGGACCGCTATGAGCACGACGCCGAGGAGGAGATAGTCGAGCCAGACGACGTCAAAGGGGACGATGCCCTGCAGGGAGTCCTTGTAGAACGTGATGAGCTTGCGGACGAGCACAAAGGCGAGCGTGCCGACGAGCACGCCGCGGCTGTTGGCGAGTCCCCCTATGAGGATCATCATGAACGGCCAGAACGTCCAGTTTAGGCGGTCATAGGCAAACGATATCGCGCCGCCGACGTAAAACGCATAGAGCGCGCCGGCTACGGCGGCCATCGCGGCGGCGACCATGATCGTCTTTGTGCGGGCACGCATGACGTCCTTGCCGACTGACTCGGCGGCGACCTCGTTGTCCCGCACGGCCCGCAGCAGGCGGCCCAGCGGCGAGCGCACGAGCCTGTCGCCGTATATCACGGCCGCGGCGGCCATTATGACGAGGCCCACGGTGGCCGCCGGAAAGCGCAGGTCCGGCGGCAGCCACACGAGGGGGTCGGGGAGCTGCACGCCGAGCGTGCCGCCGGCTATCTCTGTATAGTTGATCCCTATCACGCGCATCCCCTCGCCAAAGGCCAGGAGCGTGATGGCAAGATAGTCTCCCCTGAGGCGTATGGCGGGGTACGCCGTGAGGAGGCCGATCGCCGCGCCGACGGCCGCGGCGACGGCGAGCGTGACGGCAAACGCGGCGATGCCGGCCCCCGTGTTGTCTAGGAGCCACGCGTTGACCTGGGACATTATCGCAATGTTGTCGCCGATATAGTCTCCGCCTATGCCGGCCATGCCGGCGAGCATGCGGCCGGGCACGGCGGCGGCGACGAACGCGCCGACGCCGACGGCGAGGACCTTGCCAAAGTTTGGTATTCCCGCGTAGCCAAACTCGAGGTTTAGGCTGGTGTTGATTATGAGGTAGATCGAGTATATCGCGAGCAGGTCGACAAAAAACGTGACCTCAGGCCCGAGCGACATGCAGCCTCCTCCCCAGGGCGCGCCAGTCGACTCCGGCCAGGCCGCGCGGCGCGAGCATTAGCGTTGCGGCGATGAACGCCAGCGGCACGAGCGGCCTGTACGCGATTACCCACGAGCCGAGCTCGCCGGCGAGCCAGCGCGTCCCGAGTATCTCGGCGAGGCCGACTAGCGCGCCGCCGGCTATGGCCCCGTATATGCTCATAAACCCGCCCACAATGCTAGCCGCAAATATGCTCGGTATGAGAAGCGCGCCGAGGCCGGGATCCCCCTGGAACCACAGCGACATTAGCGCGCCGGCGACGCCGGCGAGGCCGCCCCCCAGAAACCACGACACGCCGTACACCCTCCGCACGTTTATGCCCACGACGCTGGAGAGGTCGGGGTTTTCAATCGTCGCGCGCATTGCTATCCCAAAGCGCGTCCTCTTGAGGACCAGGTGGAGCGTGACGACGATTCCGGCGATCGCCACGGGAGCCACAAAGAGGACCGCGGGGAGGTCTCCGACCTGCGCGTCATAGCTGCGCAGCGTGAACTCGCGGGCCGTGACCTGGTATGCGCGCACAATGTGGTCGGCCGCTATGTTTAGGGCAGCGATCAGCACGAGGTCAAAGGCGAGCGTCGATATCATCTGGATCGCCTGCGAGGCGCGCTTGCGTATGAGCGGGCGCAGGACGAGCGTGTAGAGCGTGAGTGACGTCGCGCCGGCGACCGCAAAGGCCAGCGGGATTGACAGGTATGGCGAGGCCTCCCACACGCGGGACACGACTAGCGCGGCATAGACGCCGATCGTGGCCGAGGACGCGTGCGCAAAGTTGGGCACTCGCGTCGTCATGTACGTGAGCGTGAGGCCGATCGCAAGGAGGACCAGGAGGCTAGAGTATATCACGGCCGCCGAGAGTATCGGGTCTGGCGCCTGCCCTCCCGCCCCGGCGGCAAGGGCCGCTGCGGCAGCGGCCGCCGCTCCGGCGCCCACGTGCCACGGACGCGGGCGCCTCATGGCGCCGGGCTCCCCCGAGGCGCGGGGCCGCGGGGCGCACTACAGTCGGGCGCAGCCATGGGAGGCCGCGCGGCGCGGCGCGGATTTAAGTGCCGCGCACGCCGCCGACCCCATGGCGCGCGTCGGGCGTTCGCGCCCTGGCGCGGAATTCCGGGCCCTTTTGCCAAAGTCGCCCGTTCAGGCGCAAGCCGCCGGGGGCAACGCGCCTGGCTTTCCCAGGGGCGACATCATCCCGACGCGGCGAAAGTCCTGGCAAGGCTCTCCCGGATCACGCCCACTAGCTCGTCCCTGTGAGAAGATCCAAAGATGGAGTGATATGGGTGAACGATGCGAAGAATCTCAAGCGCCACGGCGTTGTTGGCCGGGGGTTTTCTGGCCAAGCCGCGTTCTCCCACGTATAGGGATAGTCCAATCTCCACGTGCCCGTCAATGTCTGCATGCCGGTCGTGGACTGAAAACGGGTATGCCGTGAATCGCGGATACGGCGTTTCCTCTAGCGCCACCCCCTCTAACAGCAGCCGAGTCAGTCTAGAATTTCCCAGGTCTCCGTCTCCACGCACCGAGTTATGCCCAAATATTATCAGGGCCGCGTTTGTGTGTGACCTGATTCTTTCATGGCGCATCTCGTTTATCGCATACGCAAACGTGTGCGAATGAACTGCGCATTCTGGCCTTGTTGTCCTTATTATGTCGTTCAGGCACATAAGTGAATAGCGCTGATCCTGGTCAGTGTTTATGTTGGCTCCACTTTTGCAGTCCACCACAAGCAGGTGGCCTGTTTCTTCGTTTAGGAAAATGACGTCTGGAACTACAATTCTGTCTCCCACGTGAACGCTTTTTTCGATGGCGTAAGCCCGGTATCCGTGGTCAAGAAACAATGACGAGTTGCCTCTCACGTCAGGCGTGCCCAGGCCAAGTGTCTTGTTAACGAGACTCGTGTGGCTATGCACCGCACACTCCCGCAGTCACCTGCTCGCAAGTGAGCGCACGGTCATGGTGGAGCTGCAGGTACGCCAATAGCCGGAGCACGCCGCCTGCCGAGCACCCATGCTGGATGCCGACGCTCAGGAACCTGGGTGTGACGTCTATGCCCATATGGTGCATTTCCTCCATGTTTGCGGTTGGGACATGGTACTGGTCACCTGCGATGTGTATCTTGTTGCCGCGCATCATAAGTGGTGGCTTGCCGTCAAACACCCTGTCGATGAGCCCTGACACGTCCTCAATCTTCCGGGAAAACGCCATGTCTATTGGCCGCAGGTCAATGCGCCGGCCGTCTGGCGTGTCCATTGCCCCCAGGCGAAACCTCTCGGCGTTTTCGCACATGCGCGCGTACGCATCGCGCACCTCCACGGCGATCTCCAGGTGGGCTCCCACCGACCCCCCTCCGGCATGCATGACCACGCCGTCGCATCGCACGTCTGCCTCGGCGTGCCCCGCAGAATCCCCGCGCGACATGCGAATCGTTCCGCCCGAGGCTGTCCCATTGCCTGCCGCGCCGGCCAGCATACCCAGGACGGCGGGACACACCCATGCGCGACCCAGCCCTGTCGTGCGGGCCAGCAGGGACACGGTGTCTCCGGCATTGCCGTCGGCGGCGGACGTGTGGGCCATGCAAAACCTGCCCCGCCTGCGATCCAGCACCAGCTCGCACGCCCCCGCGCCAGCGCCGCGGCGCGACACGTACGACACGCCCTCGATCCCTGCGGGCAGGACATCCCACTCTACTCCGCCCCTGCCCCGAGGGGGGCCGTCCCCGTCGAGATCCACTATGAACGTCTTTAGCCGCCGCTCTGTTCCGGTCCCGTCTAGCATCATGGCGCGCAGCGCGCCCTCTAGATCCCCGGCGGTCTGGACTTGCCCCATGAGGCTTGCCGCAGCCTGCATGGCGCAGACGCGGCACAGACTGCGATATATTCGTTAGCCAGATCGGGCACGCCCAGAAAGAACCCCTGGCGGGGCACGGCCCATGGCACAGGCTCTCCCCGGCGGCCCCCCGCCGCTGCGGGGGGCCGGGGGTCGCGGCTCCGCGCCGGCGGCCTCAAAACCCTTAATGCTGCCCGCCGCCGGGCCGCGCGCGTGGCGCCATGGGCGGTGTAGGAACCGGCGGGGAGGGGGCGGCCCTGGAGGCAACCGGCGTGCGCAAGCTCTTCGGCGGCCTGGTCGTCCTGGACGGCGTTGACATGCGCCTGGAGGCCGGCAGGGTCCACCAGCTCATCGGGCCCAACGGAAGCGGCAAGACGACGCTCATAAACGTCATCTCTGGCGCGCTGCGCGCCGACGGCGGGTCTGTGAGGCTCGCCGGCGAGGAGATTACGGGCCTGCCGATGCTCGAGGTCAACCGGCGAGGCCTCGTGCGCACGTTCCAGACGCCACAGTCCTTTGCGATGCTAACGGCCCGCGAGAACGTCCTCGTGGCAACTGGCAAGAACAGGGGCGAGTCCTACCGGCGCGCGCCGCTGCGCCGCCTGTGGAGGGGGGACGAGGAGGGCGCGATGCGCAGGGCCGGCGAGGCCCTCTCGGCGTCCGGCCTCGCCGAAAAGGCCTCCGAGCGCAGCGACAGCCTCAGCGGCGGGCAGCGCAAGCTCCTAGAGCTCGCAAAGGCCAGGGTGGGCGGCGCGCGCGTGATACTCATGGACGAGCCCATAGCCGGCGTAAACCCCACGCTTGCCCACCGCATATTTGGCGACATACGCGACATGGCGGCCAGAGACGGGACCACGTTTCTGGTCATAGAGCACCGCCTTGACATCTCGCTGGCGTACGCCGACCGCGTCTTTGCCATGGACTCCGGCAGGATAGTCGCCGAGGGGACCGCCGAGGAGGTCATGGCCAACAGGCGCGTCGAGGAGGCATACCTTGGACGCTAGCGGCGCGCTAATGCAGACGGGCGCGCTGGTCGCCGGCTATGGCAACAGCACGGTCATATCGGGGGTAGACTTTGTGGCCAGGAGGGGCGAGATTACCGTCATTGTGGGGCCCAACGGCAGCGGCAAGTCCACGCTGCTAAAGAGCCTCTTTGGGCTGTGCTCGGTCCACTCTGGGAGCGTAGAGTATGCGGGCCGCGACATCACTCGCATGGAGCCCCACGAGATAGCGCGCGCCGGCGTGGCGTACCTGCCGCAGGTGAAGAACGTCTTTACAAACCTCAGCGTGCGCGAAAACCTCGTCATGGCCGGCTATACGCTCGGCGAGGGCGAGGCGAGGGGCCGCGCGGACGGCGCCATGAGGACGTTCCCCGCGCTGGCCAGGCACGCCGGCGGCCGCGCCGAGTCACTCAGCGGCGGGGAGCGGCAGATGCTCGCCATGGGGATGGCCCTCGTGAGGAGGCCTGACGTCATGCTCTTTGACGAGCCGACGGCAAACCTCTCGCCGAGGCTAGCCGGCGAGGTCATCGCCAAGGTCCGCGAGATGCGCGACTCTTTTGGCATCAC
Organism: Thaumarchaeota archaeon S13; assembly: GCA_003724275.1. Classification (GTDB taxonomy): domain Archaea; phylum Thermoproteota; class Nitrososphaeria; order Nitrososphaerales; family Nitrosopumilaceae; genus JAHRAL01. Next base: position 2,791 of record RHFA01000056.1, on the reverse strand, counting down.
CGTCGTGCTCGTAGAGCAGAACGTCAGGCGCGCGCTTGAGGTCGGCGACGCCGTCACTGTCCTCGCAAACGGCGGCGTCGCCTTTGCGGGCGCCCCCGACGGCCTCCGCGGGAGGGCAGACCTGTGCAGGCTGTACCTCGGGATGCGCTAGGCCGGCACGACTGCGCCCGAGGCGGCCATGTACGTCGCCACGACGCGCCACTCGCCGTCCTCCACTCCCCATATGGAATAGTCCGCCGAGTCCAGGTCGCCGGCCTCGTTGAGCTCGGTGTGGCCCACGGCGCCGCTGTGGACGGAGGCGACAAGCGGGAGCGCGGCGCGGATCGCCTCGGGCGAGTCGCTGCCGGACTCTAGGACGGACTTGCCAAAGAGCCACACGGCGTCATACACGCCAAAAGAGTACGTGTTGGGGATGCGCCCGAGCTCCTCGACGAGGCGGGCCTCGACGTCGGCGCGCTGCGCCGTGTCCGCGGCGGCCGGCTGCGTCCCGCGCAGGCGCGTCGTCTCGGCGAACGCGAGGCCTATGGGGTCGGCGAGGAGGTTTGTGTTGCCCGTGATCCCGTCCGTGCAAAACCACGCGACGCCGTCGAGCGCGTCGTGGGCAGAGGCCTCTTGCATTATCTCCAGCGTCTCGGCGAAGCTTATCGAGAGGACCGCGACGCGCTCGGCGCCGTGCTCGGCTACGAGGGCCTCGACGCGCTCGGCGAGGACAGACGCCGAGACGGAGAGGGCCGGCGACTCTGGGTTGTAGGGGACGCCCTCGGCGACCGTGCCGCCGAGCGCCTCAAAGGCCTCGCGGGCAGACTCCTCCAGGCCCGTGCCCCACGTGTCGCTGCGCCACACCGGCACGATCGCCTCAATCCCCGAGCCGGCCATGAGCGCGGCGAGTGCCGGCCCCTGCCTCGTGTCGTCGGGGACCAGCCTGAACACGCCGTCGCCTGCCACGGCCAGCTGCGGCGCAGTCGACGTGCCGCTTATGACCGTCATGCCGTTGGCGTCGACATAGCCCTTTATCGAGTTGACCGCGGCGCTAGAATAGACGATCGCCGCGTTGACGCCGCGCGCCTTGAGCGACGTTATCCTGTCCAGCGCTAGCGCGGGGTTTGTCTGCGTGTCCTCGTGGGCCAGCGCGAGGCGCCACTCTGCGCCGAGGGACTCGAGGTACTCGTTAAAGTCTGCCTCGGCGAGGCGAGCGGCGGCGATCCCGTCGTTGCCGTACTGTGAGAGGTCGCCGGAGAGCGGCGCGACGTGGCCGAGCGTGTACGTCCCGGAGAGGCCCGCGCGCTCTGCCGGCGCGCCCGTGTCGCCTATCGTGTTGCCCCCCATGGCAAAAAACCCCCCCGCGACGCCGGCGATGAGCGCAATGATGCCGACTGCGGCGGCGACGCCGGAGGCCATCTAGGCGCCCCCCTCCGCGCCGGGCGGCACGACGGTGTCCGTGGCTATCATGTATGTCCCGCGGCTGACCCACTCGCCGCCAGACGTTGCCCAAAGGTCATAGTCGGCGCTGGCCAGGTCGCCGGCCTCGTTGAGTCGCGTGTTGCCCAGCGCGCCATAGTGTCCCGCGGCGACTGTCGGGATGGCGCTGGCCAGGTCGGCGGCCCTCTCCGAGCCGGCGTGCAGCAGCGAGAGGCCTATCACCCACGTCGCGTCGTACGCCGTGTACGCATACGCGTTGGGCTCGCGCCCGCCAAACTGCGCGCCGACGCGCTCGCGCACGTCCTCATAGATGGGGTTGCGTGTCGCCGATATCTGGACCGTAGTGAACTCTACCGAGTCGGCAAACGCCGAGGCGATCGGGTCTTCGGTGATCTTGTGGACGAGCGCGTTGCCGTCGGTGCCCAGCCAGCGCACGTCGGCGAGGATGCCGTGGTTGGCCGCCGTCTGCATTATGGGCAGGGCCTCGTTGAACGCGATGAGCAGGACAATGACGCCCTCGGTGCCAACGTCGGCAATGTGGCCCTCGACCTTTTCGGCCAGGACAGAGACCGTCGCCGAAAAGTCCACGGTCTCCGGGTTGTATGGTATGCCCTCGTCGACGGTCCCCCCGCGGGCCCTAAAGGCCTCCGAGGCCGACTCGGAGAGGCCCTCGCCCCACGTGTCGGCCCGCCAGACGGGCACGACAACGCTGGCGCCGGCGCGGTCGGCGAGCGAGGCTATCACCGGCCCCTGCTTTGTGTCATCTACGAGCATGCGGTAGACGCTGTCGCCGGGAATCGCCAGGGCCGGCGCCGTCGAGGCGTGGCTAAAGAGTATCATGCCGTTAGAGTCGGCGTACGCCTTTGCGGCGCGGACCTCGCCGCTAGTCTGCGGGCCGACGACTGCGGTGATCCCGCGCGCGCTGAGCGTCGTGAGCTTTTCGAGGGCCAGCGCGGGGCTCGTCCCCGTGTCCTCCATGACGGCGCGCGCCCTCCATGGCGCGCCGACGCCCGAGAGGTAGTCGTTGAGGTCGTCGACGGCAATGACGGCCGCCGCGGCGTTCTCCTCGCCGTGAGTCGACTGGCCCCCCGTGAGGGGCATGAGCATGCCAATGTCGACTGTCCCCGAGAGGCCCGAGGGCGACCCGTCGCGCGGGACCCCCTCGCCCTGCCCGACCGGCGAGAGGCCAGCGGCCCAGACGCCGATGGCAAGGCCGGCGGCAAGGCAGACTGCCCCGACAATGGCCGGTCTTGTGACGCTCAACGGCGCGCGCGCGGATCTCCTCTTTAATTAACCCATGTCATGCGAGCGCAGGCGCTCCTCGATGAGCGACCTCGCCGTGGCGGGGTCGGCCCTGCCGCCGCACCGCCTC
>RHFA01000170.1 GCA_003724275.1 Thaumarchaeota archaeon S13 | reverse complement strand
GCTGACCTCGCGCATAAAGACGTACGTCGTGATGCCGACCATCACGGCCACAAAGGCCCCTATCACGCCCATGGCCAGGGCAGCCGTGGCCGCCTCGAGCGTGCCGGACATGAGGCCCCTCACGACGAGGATCGCGTACGTCACGGGGTTTACGCTTGCCGCCGCTGCTAGCCAGTCCGGCAGGAGCTCGAGCGGAAAGAGCGCGGGGCTGAGCATAAAGAGCGGCATTCCCAAAAAGTTGATGAGGCCCCAGAACGTCTCTTGCGACTTTGAGACGGCCGCGGCGCTGACTGATATTCCCGAAAACCCCAGCGAAAAGAGCACGACTATGGCCATGACGGGGGCGACTGCGAGGAGGTCCATGTCCACGCCGATGATGAGCGCGATCGCCAGGATGATCCCCGCCTGCATCGCGGCGATCAGCGATATGGCCCCCATCTTGCCTATAGCTATGGCCGAGCGCGATATCGGCGACGTGATCGTCTTTGCCATAAACCCGTAGCGCCGGTCCCAGAGCGTGTTGACGCCGCCAAACACGCTCGTGAATATCGCCGTGAGTATTATCACGCCTGGCGCCATAAAGTCGATGTACTGGCCGTCAAACCCGACTGACTCTATGAGCGGCTGCGTGCCGGCGAACGTGTGCCCGATGACGACGATCCATATCGCCGGCTGGACCATCCTGATGAGCACGCCGCTGCGCGACTTGCGGTAGCGCTTTATCTCGCGCCAAAACACGGTGTACGTGTCGCCAAATATGTGCGGCAGGCGCGCAGTTCCCGCAGACGTCATGCGCGCAGCTCCCTCGTCTTGCGATAGGCCTTTTTGCGGTCATACGCCGTGTCCTCGTCGTCGCGCAGCTCGTGGCCCGTGTACGAGATGAACACGTCGTCCAGCGTGGGCTGCTTGAGCGAGATCGACGATATCCTGGCCCCCGCGCCGTCGGACTCGCGGAATATCCTCGGTATGAGCGACGTCCCGCTGTACGTATAGACGGTGATCTCGCCGCCGTCGCGCGACATCTCGCGTATGCCCGGCAGCGCGTGTATCGCCGAGGCGAGGGCCTCGGCGTCCCCGTCAACACGCATCGTGATCACCTCGCTGCCCATCGCCGACTTGAGCGACGACGGCGAGTCGACGGTGCGTATGCGCCCGCGGTCTATGATGCCGACCCTGTCACACAGGCTGTCGGCCTCCTCCATATAGTGCGTCGTGAGGAATATCGTCATGCCGTACTCGTCGTGGACGCGCCGGATGTACTCCCATATCTTGCGCCTCGTCTGTATGTCCAGGCCGACGGTGGGCTCGTCCAGGAACAGCACGCGCGGCATGTGGAGGAGGCCGCCGGCTATGTCGAGGCGCTTGCGCATTCCCCCCGAGTATGTCACCGTCGCGTCGTCGGCCCTGGCCCCGAGCTCTATCATTTCGAGTATCTCGTCGATCCGCGCGCCGCGCTCGCCGGAGGGCAGGTGGCTCAGGCGGGCCTGGAGCATGAGGTTGTCGCGGCCCGTGAGAAACTCGTCGACGGCCGTGTCCTGCTGGACATAGCCGATGTTGCGCCTGACCTCGCGCGGGCTCTGGACCACGTCGTGGCCCACGACGCGCGCGCGGCCAGAGGTCGGCTTTAGGAGCGTCGTGAGGATCATCATCGTCGTGGACTTGCCTGCCCCGTTCGTCCCCAGAAAGCCAAATATCTCGCCCTCCTCGACGCCGATGCTGACGTTGTCGACGGCGTTGGCCCCGCCGTACGACTTTACGAGCGACTCTGTCTGGATTGCCAGCACGGTGGCGGGGCGGCGCGGGCGCGATTATAAACCGATTGCGCCCCGCGGGCGCGGCGGCCCCCAAACCGTTTTATCTGCGCGCGGCCCCCGCGGGGCCGTGAAGGGCCTGTGCCACGTGTGCCTCTCCTCGAACGTCGAGGTCGTCGTGGACGGCGCGGCGGCCATATGCCGCGCGTGCCTAGAGGCGCGCTCTAGGGAGCGCTAGGGGCGCGAGGAGAACTCGGAGCGCGTCATCTTTAGCGTGACGGCCTTGCCGACCCCCCATATCGAGGCCAGCGAGACGGCCTTTGTGGAAAAGAGGCCGTGGGCCACCTGGATCGACTCGACGTCGCCGGTCTCCGTGTTGCGGTTTATGCGCCTCACCTTGCCTATCTTGTGGCCGTCGACGTCGACGACCCTGACGCCTGCGCGGATGGGCGGCGTCGTGAGCAGGACGCTCTCGTCGGTTATGCGCGAGACGCTGGACCGCGGCAGGTAGTACCTCTTGAGGAGGCCATAGCCGACGGTCATGCCGGCCACGCCGAGGGTCTCCTCGTCGATGTGGACGCGCCTCACGCGCCCGTACTCGATGCCCTCCCTGTCGACGACCCTGCGGCCCGCAAAGTCGCGCGTAGTCGTGACGTTCTTTGGCATTCCCGCTAGCCTTGCCGGCATGGGCGCCCCTGGCGGCCTGCGCTTATTAGCCGCAGTGTTGCGGTTTTGGCCCAAGCGCGCAAAAATACTTGACCCTATCCGATGTGGACGATCGTGCTCACGCCGCGCCTGTCAGTCTCCTCGCCGGCCTCGGTCTCCTGGACCACGACGGTGAACGAGACGACGTCGTCGCGCGAGGCCCCCGAGGCGTCCAGGAGCAGCGCGAGGTCAGAGGCGTCTGGCGATCCGTCCAGGCCGCCCTCGGCTATCGAGGCCGGAAACGTCGACTCTAGCCTAAAGCGCTCGTCGCGCGAGTGGCGCCCGAGGGCCGCCGAGCGCGCGCCTCGCCCGCTCGCGCGCAGGCGCACCTCGACTGGCCCCGGCCGCGCGCGAGTGTACGCGCGCACGCCGCCGACGGTGACGTCTATGGGGAACGGCCTGCCGGCCGTCGCCTCGGCCATCTTTTGGATCGCGTCGTTCATCACGACGTCTACCCCCCTTATCGACCTGGCGACTCGCGATATCCACTCGTCGGCCCTGCCCACGACTGACGTGATCCCCTCGCGCCTGCGGGCGTCCTCCTCGGCGGGCAGCGCGTACCGGTCCACCCACGCGATATAGTCCACCGAGATGTCGCGCACAAAGCGTATGCACGTCACCTTGTAGTCCTCGAGGCTGCTTGCGCGCTCGGAGTACTCGTCGCCATAGCCCCCGGGGCCGGCCATTGGAAGCGCCATCGCGCGCGCCCGCGCGCGGGCCCCGTAAAAAACTCTGCGCCATGAATATAACGGGGGCGCGGCGGCGCGCGCGCGTGGGGTTTGCGGAGATGGCAGACGACCTGCGGCGCGCGCTGGCCGCCGACATGGCCCAGGTTCGCCTGCTCCTGGCGAGGAGCCCGGCGACGGCGTACGCGAGGATTGTCGAGATAGGCGAGGGCGTGGGTAGGAGGCACGGCGTGAGGCTCGTCGTCAACTTTCCCGGCAGGCAAAAGATCCTCGACTATTCAATGTACGGCCGGCGTGACCTGAGCGTCATAGTCGACAGGGAGCGCACGCGCTTTCCGGTCCCGCGCGACGAGGTAAAGGCAGAGGCGTCGCGCCTCATCCCCGGGGCGCGCACGGAGGACGCGTACATGTACGAGGGCAAGGAGGGCGTAAAGGTGTTCCACGGCGGCGGGCGGATCGACGTGCTGCCGCACTCGCTGCACATATGGTGCGAGCTCACGCCCGAGGTCAGCGCCTACTGTGGGTGGCTCATGGAGCGCGTCTATGCGCGCCCCTAGAGCGAGTCGAGGAGCTCGCCGGCCTCGGCGTTCTCGGGGTCCGCGTCGAGCATCCTCTTGCAGAGGCCCCTTGCCTCCTTTGTCTTGCCCGCGTGCGCATAGAGGCGGGCCAGGAGCAGCATAGAGTCGGCGTCGTACGGGTTTATCTCCAGCGCACGCTCAAAGTAGCGCGATGACTCGGCGGCGTCGCCGAGCACATAGTGCGCGCTGCCCATGATGAACAGGTAGTCGGGATCTCGCCCGTGGCTGCGCTCCAGCGACCTGCCAAACTCGAGGGCCTCGGCATAGTCGCCGGCGGCGATCATCTTGCGCAGCTTGCGCTTTGGGTACTTGAACAGGCCCGCCATCGGCGCGCCGCGCGCGGCGCGGCCCGGCTTTAAGGCTAGCTTGCCCGCGCGCCTAGCCGACGGCTATGATCCCCTGGCCCACGAGGAACTCGATCGCAGAGACGAACTGCGAGTCGTCAATGTGTCCGTCTACCCAAAACCCCGCCGTGTCCTTTATCCACGGCGGGACCGCCGCTCCAGACGTGGCGGGCGAGGACCCCGCCGAGACGGCGATCACGCCCTCGCGCACAAGGAACTCGATCGCCGCGACAAACTCGGCGTCCCCCGTGTGCCCGTCGACCCAGAACCCCGTCGTGGACTTTATCCACGACGGGACGGCGGCGGCCGGCATGGCCGGGGCCGGGGCCGTGGCCGCGTCGTTGGGCACTACGGTTATCGGGATTTGCAGCGAGTCGAGCTCGTCTAGGCGCGTCTGCGTGTTGGACGGCGCGAGGCCGCGCACGAGTATTGCGTACGTGTACTCGCCGGGCTCGTCAGGGACCCACATCTCGTCGTTGCGCGTCTGCCCCGAGCCCGAGTAGAGGACGCGCGAGCCCTCGGCGCGGGAGGCCGTGTAGACCACCTCGCCGGACGGGTCGGCGACGAGTATGTCGTACTGGACCTGGTTTAGGAACTCGGTCTCGTCGTACTTGCTGTGAAAGCTCAGCAGGAGCGACATGTCGCACCCCGCCACGGGCTCTTCTGGCCCGCGCGTGGCCTTTATGAGGTACTTGCCGCCCGTTGTGGTCTGCTTTGTGCTGTCAAGCTCTGGATCCACGGGGCAGCCCGCCGCGGCGCCCTCGACTGCCGTCGCCACGACGCCCTCGTACGGGTTTGACTCGCTAGTGCCATAGTCGAGGAGCTCAAACCTGTACTCCTGGGGCGGGATACCCTCCGAGACGTGGACCCACGTTCCGGCCTGCACGGGAAACGGAAACCCGTCCACGACCCAGACCCTGCTCTCTGCGCCGCCCGTGCGCCACGACACGACGACTGCCTCCTCAAACGTCCCCCCGCGGACCTTCACGCTGGCCACCTCTTTTGGCAGTATCTGCTCGCCGCCAATGTTGGCTATCTTGCCCCACGACGCCGCGCCAAACCTCTTTGGGCCCTCGCCGCCGTCGCCGCCGTACGCCGTCGCAAACGCCGAGAGCCAGGCTATCGAGGACTTGTAGACGCTGCTGTACGTCTTTATAGAGTCAGAGCTGCCAGTCGGCTCGGGGGCCACCTTGCCGAGCTCCATTGTCCCCTTTGCGACCTTTGCGCCGTCGTGCACGACCACCTGCGCGATCCACTTGCTCTCGGTTCCCACGAGGCGGTCGCCCTCTATCCAAAAGTCAAAGCGGAACTCCTTGCACTCCTTGTAGGAGATGTGGCAGACATTGTACGAGAAATAGTCCCCCGCGCCGAGACCCTCGCCGACGTACCACTCGCCCTCGAGGCTGACCCCGCCGATCTGGGCCTGCGCGTGGGCCTCCGGGGCATGGGCCGCGGCCAGCGCGGTGGCCACTATAGCGGCGGCAAGGGCCGCCGCTCCCCCTGGCGCCATGGCGCCCCCGCCCGGACGGGTAAATATTAATGGAGCTGCCCGGCGGCGCGCGGCGTGTGCGAGTGCCCCAGGGTTCACCTGTACGAGGTAGAGTTCAAGCTTGCCGGCATGGTCGTCGTCCCCACGCACAAGAACTGCGGATCGGCCCTCGGCCCAAAGCAGGCCGAGCAGCTCCAAAAGGACCTGGTCAAGTCGTGGGGCTTTGCGCCCGACGAGTAGCCAAAAAAGGAAAAAGTGCGTGCCGTCCCTAGAGGGCCGACACGGCTTCCTTGCACACATTTGTGCCGCAGCGGCAGTCCGAACTGCAGATGCAGTGCCCCTGCATCGCGCAGTCGCACGAGTAATCAGGGTCTCCGGTGTCTGCCTCGCAGCCACAGGCTTGGTCCGTCATCCCCGCGCCGCGCGCGCGAGTGATTTTAAAGGTTTGTAATAGGCCCAACTTAATAACAAATCCTAAAACCTTGTTAAGAATCGCGCCCCGCTCGGGGCGCCGCCCACCCCACGCGCGCGGCCAGGCCGGCCGTGGCGGCCTCCACGAGGCCCGCGTGGCGCTCGAGGCGCTGCGCGTTGCCCTCGGGGTCAAGCGCGACGCGCAGCGCGTGAAACTCGGCGTCAGGTATGCCGTGCGCATAGGCGCGGCGCGCCCTGAGGGCCGCGCACGCGGCGTGGCCCACGTAATAGTGGCAGTCGGCCAGGAGCGACTCGGAGGCCAGGTGGGCCGCCTTTGCCTCCATGGCCGCCACGGCGAGCGGGCCGGCGCCGGCCATGCGCGCAAATCCCGCGGCCGACCTGGCCATGCGCGAGACCAGCGAGGGCGTCGCGCGCTCGAGGCCCAGGCACTCGCCGACGGCCTGGAGCGCGTCGCCGGGGGCAGGCCCCTGCATTGCCCTGAACGCGGCCATCATGTGCGCGGGGCTCGGCTCGGCCATTGCGTGGTACGAGAGGGCGCCGGCGAGGCTGTACGCGGCGCACTTGAGCCAGAACGGCGCCTCGCGCGAGCCCGAGGAGAGCGACGCGCGCGCCCTGATGGCCATCATCTCGGCGTCCACGAGGGCCGACTTTGCCGCATGCGCAAAGACGCGCCCGCGCGCCTCGGCGGCCGCCGATATCCTCGGGGCCAGGGCCCACTCTGGGTCGCTGATGACGCGCAGGCCGGCAAGGTGCGCAAAGGTCCCCGACGACGGGTCTGTCGCCGAGTCGTGCCGGATAATGGCTATCCTCCCCCCGTCCTCGAGCTCCTCGGTGGGCCCGTGGCCGTCAAAGACGGTCACGTTATACTCGCAGCAGGCAAAGCTGCGCGGGCCGCGGCGGCACCCCCCGAGCGCCACGGGCGCCGCATAGTCGAGGCGCGCGGCGAGCCAAGAGTCAGGTCCTCCCCCCAAGGCGGGCGCGGCGCGCGGCGGCGCGGCATTTAAATTGAGACCGCCGGGCACGCGCGCGCGGGCTCCTGTGGTGTAGTCCGGTCAAGCATACTGCCCTCTCAAGGCAGTGATCCCGGGTTCAAATCCCGGCGGGAGCACCAACCCTTCCGCGCGCGCGGCCCTCCAAAAGGGTAAAATCCCGCCGCGCGGCGCGGGCCGCGCGGGTTGGCAACCACCGTGACGGCCATCCGCGCGCCGAGGCGCGGGGGGCCCTTTGACCTGTTCGCCGAGGTCTCCTCGGCCCTCGACGCCGCCGGCGAGCGCCTCGGGGACGGCGACGTCGTCGTCATATCCTCAAAGTATGCCGCCGTCTCGCAGGGCCGCACGGTGACAGAGGCTTCCGTGGCGGCCTCGGCGCCGGCGCGCGCGCTTGCGCGCCGCCTCGGCATGCGCGAGGGCCTCGCCGAGGCCGTCATGCGCGAGTCCGACGAGGTCATGGGCGGCGTGGCGGGGTTTGCGATGGCCGTCACGGGCGGCATTCTCGCGCCCAACGCCGGAATCGACGGGTCCAACGCCGGCGAGGGGCGCATCGTGCTGTACCCCGACGGCGCGCACGAGCTCGCCGAGCAGGTGAGGCGAAAGGCGTTCCTGCGCCTCGGCGCGCGCGCCGGCGTCGTGCTCTCGGACAGCAGGCTAATGCCAATGCGCGCCGGCACGTGCGGCGTCGCCGTAGCCTTTGCGGGGATTGAGGCGGTCCACGACGCCAGGGGCCAGGCCGACCTCGACGGCAGGCCGCTCGCAGTCACGATGAGGGCCGTGGCCGACAGCATTGCGACGATGGCAAACCACGAGATGGGCGAGGGTCCCGAGTCGACGCCGATCGCCATAGTGCGCGGGTCAGGCGCGAGGATGACGTCCTCGCGAGGCGAGGCGTCTGACGCGGCCGTCAGCTCTGCCGAGTGCGTGTACGCGCGCGGGCTGTCCGGCGCGGGGTCAGACGCGGCTGAACTTGAAGTCGCGCCGCGGCTGCTGGATTGAGACGAGTATCTGCTTTAGCTGCGAGTCCGTTATCTGCTGCGGCGCGCGGCCCTGCGCGGCGAGCCCGAGGAGATAGTTCTCGACGCCGGCGGCAAGCTCGGGGCGAACCATGCGTATGTTTGCGAGCCTAGAGCGCGCTTCGGGATCCAGCAGGACGCGCAGCGCGGCGTCCTTTTGCGCGGCGCCGACCTCGATGTCGGCGGGATCCCCGGCGTCCTCTGGGTACGGGTTTTGGCTCATCGCGCTACCTATAGAGCCCCATGACGGGGCTGTCCCTGGCCATCTCGCCGAGTATCTCCGTGGCTGCCCTGTCGACCTTTTTCATGCCCGCGCTGGACACCATGCGCCCGCCGGACGGGTGGCGCTCGACGTAGCCGAGCGACTCTAGGGCGTGGACCGCGCCGCGTATGATCGCCCCGCCGGCGTCGCGGTGGTGGGCCGAGCCGTACCCGTGCGATGACCGCGTCGCGCCGCCGTACTTTGAGCGGAGGCGCCCGACGCCTATGGGCCCGTTGAGGTATATCTTGCGCAGGAGCGAGGCGCATCGGACGTGCCACCAGTCCCTGTCGTGCGGCGGGCGGTCCGCGTGGGCGCCCGTCTTGACGAAGGGAACCCACGCCGGCGCCTTGACGCCCTCGGAGCGCAGCTCCGAGGCGAGCCTGCCTATGAGCCTGTCTGCGGGCACGTCATACGCCTTTGCCAACGGGCCGCCGCCCAAACGGCGGGCTATAAATCATTTAGGGAGGGCCTTGCGCCTGACGTGGCCGCAGAGGAGGCACGTGGCGCGGACCTCGCCGCGGCCCACGCGTATGCGCGAGCGGGCCGAGTAGCCTATAAAGGACTTGCACCTGCGGCAAAAGGCCATGCGCAGGTGGTAGGGCATGCGCGTGCGCGTGGCCGTGCACAGCCTCCAGGCCAGGGCCGCCTGCCGCTCGGCGAGGGCGGGCTCGGACCGCAGGCGCGGGGCCGCCTGCGCGACGAGGGCCTCCATGCGCCGCAGCGCGAGCCCCCTCCTGTTGCGCCCCATCGGCGGCGCCGGCGGGCCGGGGGTGCGATAAGCGTTGCCTCCGGCCGGCGCCTCGCGCGATCCGCCAAAAATCCTTATAAAAGCGCGCGCGGGAGTGATGCCGATGGACGAGGACGACACGATCATGATCCTCAAGCCCAAGCGAGATCCCAGGGACAGGAGGCCGCTCATCGCAACCATGCATAAAGGCGATCGCGATTCCGAGCCGACGTGATCCAACAACAGCCTCGAAAGTGCGGGGCCCACGTCGTTTCAGCGTGCCCTAGAAGCTGACACGGCCGGGTCACGCGAGGGCACATGGCCTAGGCACGTGTACCGCGAGCCCGGCGGATCAGAGTAGGTCTAGCGGCGGCACGTAGGCACGTGACAGTAGCCAGAGCGCATCTGTTTCAGGGCCGTGCCCGCGATCCCTTAGAAATATTTATAAAGGCACACAAATGCGCGGCTGCCGATGGCCGAAGACGACACAAAGGTGCTGTCTCTCAAGCCCCAGCGCAATCCCGAGGACAGAAAGCCCCTCGTTGCGTCAGTACAAGACAGAAACCGCAACTCTGAATCCTCTTGACAGCGTCCCGTTACAAAGTGCATAGGTGTTCAGGGCGTATCTGTGTAAGGTGATGGCATTGGACTATTTTGAATTTCTCCTCCAAGGCATATACCGCCAGATCGATCTCCAGAAATGGTCAATCGAGGGTTTCCGGGCAAAGGCAGGAACAACCATTTCCACTGGGGCAGTTGTTCTCAGTATCACAACTGTGTCCATGGCTGGATTTATAGCTCTGCTTTCTAGGACTGGCCTAGACGCCTTTTCCCTCCTAGAATCGCTTTTTGGCATGTTTGCTGCACTGGCGATCTGCCTTGCCATTATAGGAATTTTTTCTATAATAGGATCCATGATAGTGTCAATTCATGCTCTCAGAGGGCGCCCGATAGCGCAAATACTCGACTCCAACGAGTTTGAGCTTGTTGAGAAAAGCGACGGTAGGAGCGCTCCAGACGAATCCCGCAGGATGTCCAGCGAGGAGGTGGCCTACAGACTGCAACGTAACGCTGTTGACACCATGCGGACACTAGAGGGCTATATCAGCTGGATTGCGCCCAAGATTCATTTGGGGCAGATCTTGCTGCTGCTAGGGATTGGGCTCATGGCTGCTGTTCTCGTTATTGGCCTTGTCTGGGCGCTCCTCTCGCGTGTGCCTGCGTGAGCTCGGGCTGCATCCAGATTAGGCCGCCTGCGCCGTGTAGCTTTCCTGGCCAAGGTGATATCCAGCATGGCGCCAACGTGATGGTGCGGTCACCGGGACTTGAACCCGGGTGACGGGCTTGGAAGGCCAGCGTACTACCAGGCTATACTATGACCGCGCGGGCGCGCGGCCGGCGCGCTAGCAATTAACTGTTGTTTTGGCGCCTCAGCGCGAGGCCAGCGCCTCCCACGACGGCTTGGGCGAGCCGTCGGCGCGCAGCAGGCCCGCGCCGCAGACATAGCTCCCTAGCGCCGTGGCAGAGTACTCGCCGTCGTCTGTGGCGAGCAGCGAGCCGCCGGCGTCCGGCACGCTCACCTCGCACGTGCCGGCCTCCCTGTCGTGCATGCGGTACCACGTGACAAACTCGACGCTCGGCTCGGACGCCGCGAGGCCGGCCAGCGCGGCGGCAAACTCGGCCTGGTCGGCCTCGCTGCCGCCGACGTCGCCAGAGGACGTCCAGCCCGCCTCTAGCAGCGCGACCTGCCGCCCTCCGGCGAGGCGGAGCATCTCGCGCATGTCCTCCATCGCCCCCTGCGGCGTCCTCGAGACCTCGTTTAGGAGGTTTACGGGCCTGTAGGTAAACGCGACAAAGTCCCCGTGGGCGAGCTCCTCGACGATCGCGCCGCCGCCTCGGTTGATAATCCTGTCAAGCGATACGGCGTTGCCCACCATGACGCCCGGATGCGAGTCCGCAAGGCCCTCCCTGACCTCCCCAAAGAGCCCATTGTACGCGTCCAGCATGCCGGGATACCGCTCAAAGTGCGAGTCGGCGTCGCCGGCAATGACGACTGTGTCTATTCGCGGGTACCTTGTGAGGGCCGCGCGCAGGGCAGCCGTGACGTCTGCGGCAGGCACGGCGTCAAGCGTGGGGCTGCCCATCCAGTCCGGCAGGGGCCCGAGCGTGCGGCCGTTGACGAGCGAGAAAAAGAGCGTCGCGGCCATGCCGTGCCTCTCGTGCATTGTCATTATAGCGTCAGTCTGCGCCCACTCGTACGAGCGCGGGAGCGGCTCGAGGGCATTCCAGAACACATAGACGTTGCTGCGCGCGGCGCCCAGGGCCGCGGCGCGCGCGTACAGCGAGTCGAGCTCTAGCACGCTGGCCTCGCGCGAGGGCGTGTTGACGATCACGCCAAAGTTGCCCGGCAGGCCCAGGCGCGGCTCGGCGGGCTCCCCCCCGGGCGCCAGCGCCCCCGGCACCACGGCGATCGCAATCCCCGCCGCGATGAGCGCCGCCGAGGCGCCAAGCGCCGCGGCTAGCGTGACCCTGCGCATTCTGCGCGGCGCGCCGTTGCGCGGGCGTAAAAACTCTGCGGCGCAGCCGAGGCGCCCTAGCCAGACGTGCAGCCGCTAAAGCCGCACTCTATGCATATGTTGCAGCCCTCGGCGAATACGAGGGCGTTCTTGCATGTCGGGCAGAGCGACTCCTCGGGCACCTCGGAGGGGGCCGACTCTAGGGGCCGCTCTGAGGGCGGGCGCAGCTCGAGGGCGCGGTTGACCTGCTCGCGCACGTACGGGTTTTTTATCCTCGCCGAGACAAACTCGGTGACAAAGTCGCTGGGCCTCACCTCAAAGGTCTTTTCGGCCCCCTCGTCGGCCATGTGCAGGACCTGCGTGTGGCGCGAGCCGTCGCGGTATATCGTTATCCCCTTGAGGCCGAGCTCGTGCGCGAGGAGGTAGGCTGCCTTGACGTCATCGACGGTCACGTCATAGGGCATGTTTATCGTCTTTGCGATCGCGTTGCCTATCCACTGCTGCCAGACGGCCTGCGCGAGGAGGTGGTCCGACCAGTGTATGTCCATCGCCGTGACAAAGACGTTCTGCATCCACTCTGGCACCGTGTCGAGGCCGCGCAGCGATCCATAGTTTGAGGCGATCGACGCGAGCGTCTCGTCCGAGTAAATCCCGTTCTCGCGCAGGACGCCCTCGAGAACCCTGTTCGCATAGAGGAACTTGCCTACGGTCACGCGCTTTTCAAAGACGAGCGCAAACATCGGCTCCATGCCGTTGGAGCACTGGGCGATCATCGAGAGCGTGCCCGTCGGCGCGACGGTCGTCGTGAGCACGTTGCGTATGCCATGGACCTTTATCTTGTCGATCAGCGCGTCCCAGTCGTACGTGTGCTGGTCCTTTGGACGCTCATAGTATCCGGCCACTGGTATCTTGCCCTCGGCGTACTCGGTGCGCGAGCACATCGGGAAGGCCCCAAGCGACTTTGCGATCGCCACGCTCTCCTCCATCGAATAGTACGTGAGGGCCTCGGCGAGCTTTGACTGCATGTCATAGCCCTCCCTCGAGTTGTAGGGTATGCGCAGCTTGTAGAGGAGGTCTGCGACGCCCATGACGCCCAGGCCGATGCGCCGCGAGTCCTTTGACGCCCTGTCGATCTCGGGTATCGGGTATAGGTTGACGTCAATGATGTGGTCCAAAAAGCGCGTCGTCTTGCGGATGGCCTCCTCGTAGCGCTGCCAGTCAAAGTCATACTCGCCGTCGGCGCGCCTCTTGACAAAGTTGGCGAGGTTTATCGAGCCGAGGTTGCACGACTCGTAGGGGTAGAGGCTCTGCTCGCCGCACGGGTTTGTCGCGCGCAGGGGCTCGCCGCGGGCCTTTGCAAAGACGTTGTGCCTGTTTATCTGGTCAAAGAATATGAGGCCAGGCTCGGCGCTCTTCCAGGCCGACTGGGCTATGGCGTCTATGAGGTGCTGCGCGCTGACCTCGCCGGCCGGCGAGCCGTCGCGCGGGCTGCGAAGCGTGTATTTCGAGTCGCCGCCGCCAACGAGTGCCTTCCAAAAGTCCTCCCATATGCCGACGCTCACGTTAAAGTTCTCTAGCACGCCGGGCTTTGTCTTGTTTGTGACAAACTTTTCAATGTCCGGATGCCACGACTCCATTATCCCCATGTTTGCGCCCCTGCGCTTGCCGCCCTGCTTGACGACCTCGGTGACGGTGTTGATGATGTTCATGAACGAGACAGGGCCGGACGCGACGCCCGACGTTGATGCCACAATGTCGCCCTCCTGGCGAAGCCTCGAGTAGTTTATCCCGACGCCGCCGCCGGACTGGAATATGAGGGCCGCGTCTGCCGTCGACTTCATTATCCCCTCCATGTTGTCGGGCATGTCAAGCACAAAGCACGCCGAGAGCTGGCCCAGGCGGCATCCGGCGTTCATCATTGTCGGCGAGTTTGGCAAAAAGTCCTGCGAGACCATCAGGTCATAGTACTCCTCTATTCGCTCCGAGTGCGAGTCAAACTTTTTGCTCGCTAGCATTGTTAGGAGGTCCTTGAACCCGACCTTCATGGAACCTGCGCGCGCGAGCGCCACATAGTGGTTGATGAGCGCGCGAAAGTGCCACTTGTTGAGATAGTCCTCGCCTATCCTGAACTTTTGGTCAAAGCTGTCGAGCTTTGAGAGGTACGACAGGGCCTCGTCGACGTTTTGCGAGTGGCGGCCGTCGCGCTCAAAGACGCGCGAGTCATGGAGGACGTCGGCGATGCTGACGAGGACGGCTACCCTGCGGAACATCTGCGAGGGCGACTCGGTTATCTCGCTGCGGTGGTTGCGCAGGAGGTAGCGCGAGGCCAGGACGCGCAGCGAGTTTGCGTCAAAGGCCGAGGCGACGGGGTCTAGCGAGGCCGTGTTGAGGACGCGCATCTTTTCGTCGCGGACCTTGCGCCTCTCGTGCCTGTAGAGGATGAAGGCCTTGGCGACGCTGCTGTGCTCGTTCTCGATGAGCGTCGACTCGACCATGTCCTGTATGTCCTCGACGCTCGGCTTTGAGGACGAAAAGCCCTGCACGTAGAGCTTTTGGATTACCTTCTCGGTGAGCCTGCCGGCCTCCTCGGGGTCGCTGCGGCCCACGGCCGCGAAGGCCCTGTCTATGGCGCTCGTGATCTTTGAGCGGTCAAAGGGCGCAGTCTCGCCGTTGCGCTTTTTGATCGCCTCGATCGGGTTTTGGGTCTGGGTTGTATCCAAAATGAGCTGACGCGCAGGGGGCAAAAGCCCGCGGTTATAAGATTAACTTGTGATCGCGGGCCAACTTTGGGGCAGCAAAAATTGACCTGCGGTATCCGGCGGAAATCGGCGGTATCCGGCAGCCCCCGGACGCAGATATGTCCGGATATGGGCCCTTTTGCGCGCCATTTTTGCGCCCAAACCCCGCCAGACAGGGCCAAGATTCCCGCCCGCGCCCCGGGGCCGCGGCTCCGCGCTCGCCGCTTTTGCGCCCAAACCGCGCTGTCAGAGCCCGGATTTGTGCCCGCGTGCGCCGTATTTGCGCCCAAACCGAGCAGACATGGCCCGAAATAGCGCCCGCACCCCGGGGTCGCGGTCCGGCGCCCGCCTCATTTGCGCCTATACCACGCAGACTGACTTGCATTTGGGGCACTTGGAGCCCGCCGCGACGCCCTTGTGGCCGCACTCTCCGCACGTCCGGACCCTCATCGAGGGCCTAAACGAGGCATAGAGGCCCGCGGCGGCCTCGATCGCCGACCTGATCGCAGGCGGCTCGGAGCCCTCGGGGAGGTTGACCGAGACGAGGAGGCTGCCGCGCAGCGACTCTGAGAGGCGCGCGGCCTCGGCGACGGGGGCGCTCTTTGGCGTCAGGGAGGGCAGGTCAGAGGCGGCGACCGAGACGCCCGCCGAGTAGGACTCGGCCTCGATCGTGTTTATGAGCGAGTTTTTGCCGTACTTGGCCCCGTCAAGGGTCGCGAGGCGGACCGTGGCGTCGCTGTCGGCCATGCAGACGCGCACGTCATCGCCGGTCTCCTTGCCCTTTTTTGTGGCGATCTCTATGGCCGTGTCGAGGACCTTTTGCATGACGGCGTCGCTGCGGTCGGCGCACTGGAGTATGTCACAGACGGCCTCGCGCAGGCCCAGTATGTTGACGTCAAGCGAAAAGGTGATCTTTTGCATGTACTGCGTGTTCTTTGCCAGGAGGGGGTTGAGGCCGCGCCTGGTCAGGTCTGATATCGCCTTTTTGCGGTGGGCCATGGACTCGAGGACAGGCGTCATCAGCAGCGCGAGGCGCGCGCGAAAGTATACCTCGTCCTTGTTTGACTCAAAGGCCAGGCGCGGCAGGTTTAGCGCGACTGACCCGAGGTGGACAGAGAGCGAGCCGCTCTCGTGGTGCGGCGAGGCGGCGATGCCGCCCCACGACGACATTCCCTTTGAGAACGCGACGTGTCCTCCCAGCGCGACTATCTCCGAGACGGCCTCGGACACGTCAGAGACGCGCCCGCGCGAGTTGTCGATGACAATCCCGACGCGCGGCGTCGGCGTGAGCCGCGCATAGCTCAGGTATGCCGCAAGCAGCGACGCGACTGCTTTCGAGTCCTGCCCGAGCGGGACGCGCAGAGTGACGAGCGTCGGGCGCGAGTTGTACTTTGGCGCGACAGACGACGTGACTAGCGCGTCGGCGATCCTGCGCTCGACGTCGGCTCCTGCGCGCGCGTGCCTTGCCATCATGGGCACAAGGCCGTCTATGACAAGCTCCTGCGAGGCCTCGCGCGAGAGCAGCGATATTGCGACTGAGAGCAGCGCGCCGAGGTCGTCGGCGGACTTTGGCGCGCAAGGGCGTGCCGCGTCTGGCAGCTTGCCGCCGAGGTCTATTCCGCCCTCGAGCAGGTCGCGTATGTTGACAAAGATCGTGTCCGGGAGCATCGACCACACGCCGGGGTTTGTTATGTGAAGGTCGCCTGACAGGTGCGAGTCGGCGACGTCCTTTGAGAGTATGTTCGTGAGTAGGTGCTCGGCGAAGACCTCCTGGCCCGTGCGGAACAGCAGGCCCTCAACGCCATTGTCCTCGTTGACGACGTTGGAGAGCATCTCGTTGATGTCGTACACGGGCAGGCCCAGGCGCGCGAGCTTGTTGCGGTACTCCTCGTTGCCGTGCTCTAGGAGGACAGAGTTGACCATCTCGCGTATCAGCGAGCCGGTCAGGTAGGTCGTCTGGTACTTGTATATCCGGTTCTCGACCTCCTCGGTTATCTTTTCGGCGAGCTCGGGCGGGAGGCCTCCCTCGCGCGTGAGCGACTGGGTTATCCTGTAGGGCTTGAACTCCTCGATCGACTCGTGCGACGTGCGCACGTACATCTTGCCGCTCTCGATTATCGAGCGCTCCTCGATCTGCCTGGCGAGGCTGAGGACGAGCTTGCCGAGGTTTGTTATCGTGTAGCGCTTTTCGGACCTGTTCAGCGTGACTAGGGACTGCTTGAGGAGCTTGCGCAGGTGGTAGGCGAACTTGCCGCTCTCCTTTTTTGAGCGAAAGCCGGCCAGCGACTTGAGCTCCGAGTAGGTGAGCGGGCCCTTTGAGTTGAGGATGCGCAGTATGTCGATCCGGTTGGGGCTGGCCATGACCGAGAAGATCATGCGCACGCGCCGTGACGTGGACTTGACGAGGCCGTCGCGGCGCGGCTCGCTCTGTGCCTCCATGGCCATGCCGCGCGCGCTCGTGGCGGTTATAGATAAGACTTTTGCAGGGCGCCGCCGGGGTCGATCATGATCGCAGCGGGGCTCCCGGCGGCCCCTGCGGGCCAAATCCCTGCCCGTGGCGGCCTGCGATCAGGGCCTGCGATCAGGATCCACGGGGCGCACCGGCCTGCGATCAGGGCCTGCGATCAGGATCCACGGGGCGCACCGGCCTGCGATCAGGATCCACGGGGCAGCGCCGCCCGCGGCGCGCCAGGGGCACGCCCACGGGCGCAGGCAGGCAGCCCAGGGCGAGGCTACTCGCCGGTCTCCTTGGCCTCGACCGAGAACTCGGTCGCCGAGAGCGCCTGGCCGCACGCGGGGCAGCGGTTGCCGTACGTGGACATTACGTCCTTTACGGACTTGAGCATCTTCATCGTGTGGATGCGCTTGCCGCACTTGCCGCACACAACGTCCACGGACACGGCCCCCTCGCGGGGGGCGGGGCGTAATTAGTCGTATGATCGCAACTTTTTGCGCGCGCGCGTAAATTGTTTCTAGCTGCGCTCGATGAGGACGCCGCGCTCGTCGTGGCCGGCTACCCTCACGCGCGTCCCCACGGGGAGGTCAGCCGGGCTGGCGACGCCGGCCATAAACCCCGAGACGCGCAGGGGCGTGCCGTCGATGGCCATGACGACCCACGCGTACGGCGTGTGGCCCTCAAAGCCCTCGGGCGCGACGGTGATTATCGTGTATGTGGCGACGGTCCCGCGCCCCTCGACCTCCTCGGCGACGAGGCCGCGCGAGCCGCACGCGGGGCAAAACCTCGTCATCGCGAGGTGGAGCGCAGAGCACTTTGGGCACCTGGCCGCAAGGACCTTGCCGGACTCGGCCGCCCTTGAAAAGTCCTCGCGCGTGGCCATGCTCACGCGCCCCGGAATATGTGGACGGCACAGCTTGCGCCAGTCGCGCCAAAGTTGTGCGTCAGGCCGACCTCGGCCCCCTTGACGGCGCGCTCTCCGGCCGCCCCCGTAAGCTGCTCGTACGCCTCGGCCACCTGCCCGACGCCAGTCGCGCCGATGGGGTGGCCCTTTGACTTGAGTCCGCCGGACGGGTTTAGCGGAATCTCGCCGCCGCGCGCGGTCTTCCCCTCGCGCGCGGCCTCGACGCCCTTGCCCTTTTCAAAGAACCCGAGGTCCTCGCCGTTGACGACCTCGGCTATCGTAAAGCAGTCGTGAACCTCGGCAAAGTCGACATCAGACGGCGAGATGCCGGCCATCCTGTACGCCGCCTCTGACGCTATCCTCGTGCTGTCAATGGTCGTCATGTGCTTGCGGTCCTGCAGGGCGGCCGGCGACCCCCCGCGCCCCGAGCCGATCACCTCGACATACTTGCCGCCGTGCTCTTTTGCAAACCTCTCGCTGCACACGATCGCCGAGCTCGCGCCGTCCGAGAACGGGCAGCAGTCATAGAGCTTGAGCGGGCTCGCGACCACGGCAGACGACAGGACGTCGTCCACCGTTATCTTTTTTCGCAGGTGGGCCTTTGGGTTTAGCATCCCGTTGTCGTGGTTCTTGACGGCGACGCGCGCAAAGTCCTCCTCTGTCGCGCCATACTCGGACATGTACGCCCTGGCCATCGACGCGAACAGGCCAGGAAACGACGCGCCGGCGCTTCCCTCGTAGAAAAAGTCCGAACAGTAGGCAAAGTAGGTCGTCGTCCACGCCGTGCCCGTGTGCGTGACCTTTTCGGCGCCGGTCACGAGGACCGCGTCGTAAAAGCCCGCAGCTACGTTGGCGTACGCCTCGCGGAACGAGACCGAGCCGCTCCCGCACGCCGACTCGATCGACAGCGATGGCCGCTCGGGGATGCCCAGGCGGCTCATTATGACCGGCCCGAGGTGGACCTGCTTGTCGGCTATGCCAAAGACGTTGGAAATGTAGGCCGCGCCGATCTCGCGAGGCTCGATCCCGGCGTCCTCGATCGCGCCGGCCGAGGCGCCGACTATCATCTCGACGAGGCTCTCGCCGAGCTTGCCGTACGGCGTGCTGCCTGCCCCGAGCACACAAACCTTTTCCACAGGGAAACCGGGCCTAGCGCCCCTATAAAAAGGAGCAGGCGCGGGGCGGGGCCGTGGCGGCAAAGGGGGGCACGGCGCGGCGGCGCGCCGGCGCGGCGAGGGCCATGCCGGCGCGGACGGCGGCGAGCACGGAGCGCGACGTGCGCCTCCTCAGGGAGGAGCTCGACGAGTACCTGGACCCCGCCGGCTATCTCGCGTGGTCAGAGAGGACCAGGACGTACACGATCCTCGGCACGCGCTCGCCTCGCGGGGGCCTCGTGAGGTGCCCCTCGTGCGGGACGGGCATGCTCATGCTGGTCCGCTCGCGCGCCACGCGCAAGCGGTTCGTCGGGTGCTCCAACTATCTCAACGGGTGCGACGCCTCCTCGCCGCTGCCGCAGAGGGCGCGCCTGCGGGCACTCAGGCAGGCGTGCCCCGAGTGCTCCTGGCCCATGGTGATCTATCGCTATTCGCGCAAGTCAAGCTGGTCGAGGATGTGCTCAAACCACGAGTGCCCCGCGCGCGCGGCGCGCTAGTAAATGTCCGGCCTGCGGCTCTTGAGGAGTGGCATTGCGCGGCGCACGCGGCGCACGACGGACGGCGAGACGTCGACGGCGGCGACGCCCTGGCGCTTTTTCATGTCAAGGAGGACGCGGCCAGTCGGGTCGACGGCCAGGCTCCGCCCACAGTAGGCGTTGCCGACGTGCGCCGGCGCTATCACATAGCAGCCGTTCTCTATGGCGCGCGCGCGGTTTAGCGCGACCCACTGTGACTCCTTGCCCGGCCCGCGAACCCATGCTGACGGCGCGACTAGCACCTCGGCGCCGTCGAGTGCGAGCCTGCGCGAGGCCTCTGGAAAGCGCAGGTCATAGCATATGAGCAAGCCCGCAGTCCCGGCCGGCGTTCTGCCCGGCCGCGAGAGGCCGCGCCCGCGCAGCAGCATGCCCGACTCTTTGGTCCCGAGCGCGTCATAGAGGTGGGCCTTTTGGTATGTCGCGACGGTCCGGCCCGCGGGGCTGACGTGGAACGCCGTGTCATAGACGCGGTCGGCGCGCGCGCTCTTTTCGTATATCGTGCCGATGACGTGGATGCGGCGCTCGCGCGCCGCGCGCGATATTGCCCGGACAAACGGGCCGTCGATGGGCTCGGCGTCGGCGGCCACCTCGCGCGCGGTCCGGCCCCCCGCGTAGAACATCATGTACTCGGGGAACGCGACTAGCGCGCAGCGCATAGAGGCCGCGCGCCCAATGTGCCCCAGGACGGCCTCTAGGCCTTTTGCCTTGTCCCTCGGGGCGCGCACCTGCGCGACACCCACCCGCGCCATGGCGCCGCTCGCGGCCGGGGCGCGAATAAAGCGTTGCGCCCTGGGCGCGATCGGGGGGCTCGCAGGGCACGGCCATCGGGCCCCGGCATGGTACCGTTTTGCACAGTTAAATATGGGACAAATGGCGCCTCGCGCATGGCGCGCAGGCGATCACGCAAGAGGGCCAGGGGCCCGCGCGTGGCCCACGACCCGGCTACGGAGGGTTTGTGGTACGACGCGCACGACCCCGCCAGGGAGGTGACCATGGCCGGCACCACCCAGACTCGGGTCGCAAGAGCTCGTGCAGGGCGCAGGGCACGGCGCGGTCGTGGCTGCAAGGCGGGTCGTGGTGCGCACGCGCGCGTTCAGCGCGCTGATGAAGGAGTGGGCCAATGCTGCCGATGGGTACAGGAGGGACGGGGGCACAGCCGAGGTCGTCACCGCAGCAAAACGGAAAAAGTTTGCCCGGAGAAGCAATAGCCAATTCGGCTTTACCGGGATGACCGTAGATCCTGATCTCGAACAGCACAGCAAAAACCAGGTCAAGATGACCATAAAGCGACATGCCATACTGTCATCGGTGTACCCCGTGGAGTACTATGTCTTTCGCGCTCGCTTGAGCGGCGACCGCGAGGAGATCGACTCTCCAAAGGCTGCCAGGAACGCCCACGAGTGCGAGGTGCGGACGGCGCAGGCAAGCGTGCAGGCCGAGCTGGAGGAGCCTGTTGACGCGTGGGCCTCCTCGGAGGCGTCTGCTGACGCAGTCAAGGCGCTGGCCGACCGCATGGGGATTCCCGTGAGCGCGTGGCCCATCGTGGGGCCGCGCCCAGGGCCCGAGACCGATGCGCACTTTGAGAGGCACACCCGCGAGGACGAGCGCCTGGCCGGGGTGCACAGGGCGTGGCGTGAAGAGGAGCGCCTCAACGGCAAGAGCCGCCGCGCCGCCGAGCTCTATGCCGAGCTAAGCCGCGGCGAGAGGCTCCGCAGCCTGGCGCGCCGCGACATCTCCGAAAAGGTCGTTCGGGCCGAGCGCGACGCCTCGCGCCGCGGGGAGCTCTTTGCCGCGGTGCGCAGGATGCTCAGCCAGGCAGCGTGGCCCAACTGCGGCGAGGCCGAGCACGTCGTGCGCATGGTCACCGTGCTCCTCGACGCTGGCCGCTCCCTTTCCCTAAGCGAAGAGTCGGCGCGCGAGCGCGGGAGGTGGGGCAGCGGGTCGACCGAGGGGGCGCTGTACGCCGCAAAGTACGCCGGGGTCGTGAG